>NZ_LMFY01000003.1 GCF_001426995.1 Microbacterium sp. Root553
GCCCGGTTACATTCCGAACCCGGAAGCTAAGCCTCACAGCGCCGATGGTACTGCAGGGGGGACCCTGTGGGAGAGTAGGACACCGCCGGACTTCTTTTATACAGAAAAGCCACCCAATGTTGGGTGGCTTTTCTGCGTTAACGTGCGCGCATCGGTAGCGGTCTACCGTGTTCGCGCACCGGGCACTGCGCTCAGTGCGTGGGCTGCAGCGGGAGTCGCAACGTCACCAGGCTGCCCGCACCCTCGGCGGAGCGGATGGAGACGTCCCCGCCATGAAGCCGCATCACGGTCGTCACCAGTGAGAGTCCGATGCCGGAACCGCTCACATCACGCGCGTTCTGTGCGCGCGCCAGCTCGTCGAAGACGAGGGGGAGCTCGGCCGCGGGGATTCCCCGGCCGGCATCCGCCACCTCGATGAGAGCCCACCCCTCGTGCTCGCGCAGGCGCACCTCGATGGGCCCCGAGGCCGAGTACTTCGCTGCGTTGGTCAGCACGTTGTCGACCGCCAGCGACACGAGGTCGAGGTCGAGGGCGAGCGGAGGCACGGCCCACGGGACGCGGGTCACCGACAGCGTCACCCGACCTCGCGCCGCAGGCTGCTGGTCGACGAGTGCCTCGATGGCCTCGTTCAGCACATCTTCGAGCACGACCGTCTCGGTCTCGAGCGGCCTGCTCTCGAGCTCTGCGAGCTTGCGCAGATCGCGCACGAGGGTGCTGAGCTTCGTCGCCTGCAGGTCCACCGTGCGCCACGCGTCCCGGTCGTCGCCGTCCTGCGCGGCGACAGCGGTCGCGCGGATCGCGGTGAGCGGGTTCTTCAGCTCATGGTCGAGCCGCGCAAGGAACCGACGGTGCTCGGCGCGCGCCTGAGATGCGGCGGCCTGTGCGGAGGTGGCGCGCGATTCCTCGAGCCGGGCGTTCCTGCGCGCTCGGCCGCGGCGTGCCAGCAGCAGGGACAGCGGCACTGCCGAGACCATGGCCCCGCCGATGGCCACACCGGCCGGGAGCGCGAGGTCGATCGCCAGGATCCTCGGGTCGCCGGCGAGGAGCATGCTGCCGGCCACGGCCGCGCACGCGACGATCGGCACCGCCGTGAGAATCCCGAGGGCGACGTCGGGCGCCCGCGTCATACTGCGCTCACTCTCGCGGCGAACTGGTACCCCATGCTCTGCGCCGTCTCGATGAGGCGTGTCTCGGCATGATTGTCGCCCAGTGCTCGACGCAGTTCCGCGATGCGGTGATCCACCGCGCGGCTCGACGTCGCGAACTCGAAGCCCCACAGCGTCGACAGCAGCCGCTCCCGGGAATGGACCTCCTGCGGATGCAGCATCAGGTACTCCAGAAGCATGAACGCCTTCGGCGTCAGCGAGACCTCGTCGGCTCCGCGCCAGACGCGGCGCGCCGTGCGGTCGAGCGTCAGAGTGCCCGCCTGCAATCGGGCCGCTGCCCGCAGCGACCCTGCGCCCTGGGCGGTCCGTCGCAGCACCGCTCTGATGCGCGAGATGAGCTCGTGAGGATCGAAGGGCTTGTTGAGATAGTCATCGGCACCCTCGTCGAGTGCCGCGCTGCGCTCCCAGGACTCGCCGACCTGGGTGAGCAGGATGATCGGCAACCACAGCTGTCGCGCTCTGATCTGGCGCACGAACTCCCTGCCGTCGACGTGCGGCATCAGCACATCGCAGACGACGAGATCGGGAACGTCGCGCGCCACCTCGAGGAGGCCGATCCTTCCGTCCTGGGCGACGCGCACGTCGAAGCCGCTGCGATCGAGGAACGCGGCGAGGGCGTCGGTGATGGCCGCGTCATCGTCGACGAGGAGGATCCGGGGGCGCTCGGCGATGTCCACCGGTCAGCCCTTCTTCAGTGTGTTCGCGGAACCGCGGTCGTCGACGGTGGGGGTCGCGCCTTCCCAGAAGATCGAGCTCGCGCTGCCCGTCACGGTGATCGCGTCCACCTCGCGGACGTACACCACCGTGCCGCTGCCGGAGAGCGTCACCGCTCCCACGTCGTCGGCGATCACCACGCCCGCGTCGATCTCGATCACGAGGTCGGCACACGGCCCCTCCACCCGGATCACCGCGCCGTCGGACGTCAGGGGATCGGTCGGGCACGGCATCGTCGTCGTGGCCGCGTCGCTCAATCGCGCTCGTTCGGCCTGCCCCGCGGCGCTCAGTCCCGCGTCGGCGGAGGGGCGCGAGCCGGCGGACGGCTCGGGGTCCGGCGACGGGTCCGGAGACGAGTCGGGCGACGGGGCGTCGTCCGACGGGGAACCGGCCTCCGACGGCGATGAGGCCGTCGCGGATGAGGCGGACGGCTGCGTCGGGTCGACGATGTCGACAGAGCATCCGCTCAGAACCACGACGAGCAGCAATGCCGTCAGCGGGGCGGAGGTCGCAGTGGTGCGGCGCATGCACATATCCTCTCGTGCCCGACGGCGTTCATGATGTTCTGCGGAACAGAATGTCGGCGGGTCAGAACGCTGCGGGGATGAAGATCTCCACCCGACGGTTGAGCTGACGTCCGGCCGGGTTGTCGACGCCGTCGATCTCGTTCGCAGCGACGGGCCGCGTCTCGCCGAAGCCCTCGGCGCTGAGCGACGTCGTCACACCGCGCCCCTCGAGCCCGTCGACGACCGACTCGGCACGAGCTTCGGAGAGCGTCTGATTCTCGGCGTCCGTGCCGATCGCGTCGGTGTGGCCACTGACGTGCGCCTCGGACACATCGAGAGTCGTGAACACGCGGGCCACCGCATCGAGCGTCGCTGCGGCGTCCGGACGGATCTCGCTGCGGTCGAAGTCGAACAGGACGCCGTCTTCGAAGGTCAGCGTCGTGCCGCACGACTCGAGCGGGGCGAGGGCGCCGAGGGGCGGGAACACCCCGAGTTCCGGTACCGGCGGCAGCGGTTCGGCATCGAGCAGCTGGCCGCCCACCCGCGCCGTGCCGTCGCCGAAGTTCTGGATGGTGATGTCGCCGTCGGTGTAGTTCCCGGATCCGTCGCCGAAGTTCTGGATGGTGGTCTCGCCGTCGGTGTAGTTCCCGGATCCGTCGCCGAAGTTCTGGATGGTGGTCTCGCCGTCGGTGTAGTTCCCCGAGCCGTCGCCGAAGATCTGCACGGTCTTCGATGCATCCGTGTAGTTTCCTGCGCCGTCGCCGAAGTTCTGGATCGTGACGGTGCCGTCGGTGTAGGTACCCGCGCCGTCGCCGAAGTTCTGGATCGTCACGCCGTTGATCGTGGAGGTGCCCGACCCGTCGCCGAAGTTCTGTACGGAGCCGTCGGGTCCCGTGAAGGCCCCGGAGCCGTCGCCGTACAGATACGCGGTGCCGTTGCCCGAGATCACGGTGCCGTCGGCATCGCAGTGGGCCGGCGTCGCGACGACTCCCGGGATGCCGACGAGAGCCGCGTTGACCTCGATCGTGAAGGCCGACGCCGAGGAGTCGAGCAGCGACAGATCGGGGAGCACGAACAGGGGGATCGGCGGGAACTGCCCCACGTCGTACCCCGAGACGGTGAGCGCGGACGGGCCGGTGCTCGTGGGCGCCGGCGTGGATGCGGCGGGCGCGGCCGTCGACGGCGCCGGAGTGCCGGAGGGCTCCGCAGCGCATCCGGACAGGATCAGAGCGGCCGCACTTCCGAGCGCGAGACCGAGGGCGAGGCCACGGCGGATGCGGTGCGGAGCGCGGGGTGTCGAGGTCATGCTTCGAGAGTAGTCAGCGGATGTCGCGGCCGTGTCGCGCCGATGTCGCAACTCTGCGACACGGAGAGGCTCTGCGACGCAGAGAGGCTCTGCGACACGGAGAGGCTCTGCGCGACACTCGCTGCCCGTGTGCTCACCGCGCCATGCGCGCTTCGAGAGCGGAAGCCGTGTCACGCACCGCTGCGGCCAGCACGCCCTCATCGAGATCGCCGCCTGCCCAGGTGACCGCGACGGCCGCGAGGGGCCATCCCGTGCGATCGCTCACGACAGCCCCGACGCTGCGGAGGCCGTCGGCGACCTCGCTGTCCTCCGTCGCATATCCGCGTGCGCGCACGGTGCGCAGCAGTTCCCGGAGGGCGCTCGGCGTGCGCGGCCCGAGGCCCGTGCGATCGGGGAACGCGGAGGCGCTCGGGTACAGCGCACGCACCTGCTCGCGGGGGAGGGCGGCGAGCATGGCGCGGCCCGACGCCGTGAGGTGCGCGGGAAGACGCACGCCCACGTCGGTGATCAGGGCCTGACGACGCGGCGCCCTCTCTTCGACGATGTAGAGGACGTCGCCGCCGCTCATGACCGCGAGGTGCGCGCTCTCGCCGAGGCGGTCCGAGAGGGCGGCGATGAGCGGGCGACCCAGGCGGGCGAGCGGCTGCTGGCGGGCATAGCCGCCCGCGAGCTCGAACGCAGAGGTGCCGAGACTCCAGCGCCTCTCCTCTCTCAGGTGCAGGACGAAGCCGTGCGCGGCCAGGGTGGTGAGCAGGTGGTAGACGGTCGACCGGGGGAGGGCGAGTTCGCGGGCGATCGCCGAGGCGGCGACAGGGGCAGGACGTCCGGCCAGATGGCGCAGGATGCGCAGGGTGTTGTCCGCCGCCGGCACCTGGCGGGCGGCATCCGAGTTGTCTGGGATCACAGACAAAGGATGTCATGATCGGGTATCGCATGCACCGTCGCCGGTGTGGAATCGAGATATGAGTGAATTGACCCCTGCACGAGACGGCGATGCGATCCTCGTCGGCGATGCGCCCCTCAGCCGCGCCGACGTCGTCTCGGTCGCCCGGCACGGCGCGCCCGTCGCGCTCAGCCCCGCCGCCCTCGATCGGGTGGCCGAGACGCGTGGTGTGATCGACGCGTTGGCCGCCGATCCGCATCCGCATTACGGCGTCTCGACCGGTTTCGGGGCGCTCGCGACCACGTTCATCGCTCCCGACCGGCGACTGCAGCTGCAGGCGAGCCTGATCCGCTCGCACGCCGCGGGCACAGGTGCCGACGTGGAGCGCGAGGTCGTCCGCGGCCTGCAGCTGCTGCGCCTGCAGACGCTGGCCTCCGGGCGCACCGGCGTGCGACCGGTGGTCGTCGAGACCTACGCGGCGCTCCTCAACGAGGGGATCACCCCCGTCGTGCGCGAGTACGGGTCGCTCGGATGCTCGGGCGATCTCGCCCCGCTCGCCCACATCGCGCTCGCCACGATGGGGGAGGGAGAGGTGCGGGACGCGGCGGGAGCGCTCGTCCCCGCGGCCGATGCGCTCGCCGCCGCCGGGATCACTCCTCTCACGCTCGTCGAGAAGGAAGGGCTGGCGCTCATCAACGGCACCGACGGCATGCTCGGGATGCTGGTGCTCGCGCTCCACGATCTCGAGACGCTGCTGCTGACCGCCGACATGGCGGCGGCGATGTCGGTGGAGTCGCAGCTGGGCACGGATGCGGTCTTCGCGGCCGACCTCATGGCGCTGCGCCCGCAGCGGGGTCAGGCGGAATCGGCCGAGAACCTGCGGTCGTTCCTCGGCGACTCGCCCCTCGTGCACAGCCACAAGGGCCCGGAGGACGGACGCGTGCAGGACGCCTACTCGCTGCGCTGCTCACCGCAGGTGCACGGCACCGCCCGCGACACGGTGGGCTACGCCTCGATGATCGCCGACCGCGAGCTGTGGAGCGTGATCGACAATCCCGTGATCACCCTCGACGGTCGCATCGAGTCGAACGGCAACTTCCACGGTGCACCCGTGGCGGCCGTCCTCGACTTCCTCGCGATCTCCGTCGCCGACGTCGCCTCGGTCTCGGAGCGACGAACGGATCGCGCTCTCGATCCCGCCCGCAATCACGGTCTGCCGCCGTTCCTCGCCGATGAGGTCGGCGTGGACTCCGGTCTGATGATCGCGCAGTACGCGGCGGCCGGCATCGTCTCCGAGCTCAAGCGCCTCGCCGTCCCGGCATCCGTCGACTCCATCCCGTCGTCGGCGATGCAGGAGGATCACGTCTCGATGGGATGGGCGGCCGCCCGCAAGCTGCGCCGTGCCGTCGACGGACTGGGTCGCGTGCTGGCGATCGAGATCCTCACCGGAGCGCGCGCTCTCGACCTCCGTGCGCCGCTGCAGGCGGGACCGGCGACCGGCGCCGTCCGCGACCTCGTGCGCACGGTCGCCGCAGGGCCCGGCCCCGATCGATACCTCTCACCCGACATGGAGGCCGTGACCGCGCTCGTGCAGTCCGGCGCCGTCGCCCGCATCGCGAAGGAGCACGCGAAATGACCACGACCCACAGGAACGTCCGCGCCGCGCGCGGCAACCAGCGCACCGCCAAGAGCTGGGGTGCGGAAGCCGCCAAGCGCATGCTCATGAACAACCTCGACCCCGAGGTCGCCGAGCATCCCGATGAGCTCGTCGTATACGGCGGGACGGGCAAGGCCGCGCGCAGCTGGGAGGCGTACGACGCGATCGTGCGCACGCTCGACGAGCTGGAGCCGGATGAGACCCTGCTCGTGCAGTCCGGCAAGCCCGTCGCCGTCTTCCGCACGCACGAGTGGGCGCCCCGGGTTCTCATCGCGAACTCCAATCTCGTCGGGGACTGGGCGACGTGGCCCGAGTTCCGCAAGCTCGAAGAGCTCGGTCTCATCATGTACGGCCAGATGACCGCGGGATCGTGGATCTACATCGGCACCCAGGGGATCCTGCAGGGGACCTACGAGACCTTCTCGGCGGTCGCCCGTTCCCTCGGCCGTGACTCGCTGAAGGGCACGTTGACCCTGACCGGGGGCGCCGGAGGCATGGGCGGTGCGCAGCCGCTCGCCGTCACCCTCAACGACGGCGTCGTCCTCATCGTCGATGTCGACGAGTCCCGCCTCGCGCGGCGTGTGGAGCACGGCTACCTCGACGAGTACACGACGGATCTCGACGCCGCGGTGGCTCGGGTCGTCGCCGCGAAGGACGCCGGGGAGGCGCTCTCCGTGGGTGTCGTGGGCAACGCGGCCGAGGTCTTCCCCGAGCTGCTGCATCGCGGGGTGCCGATCGACATCGTCACCGACCAGACGAGCGCGCACGACCCGCTCGCCTACCTGCCGGTGGGCACCTCGGTCGCGGACTGGAAGGCTGAGGCCGAGCGGGACGCGGAGGAGTTCACCCGCCGCTCGCGCCAGTCGATGGCCCAGCACGTCGCGGCGATGGTCGCGTTCCAGGATGCGGGGGCCGCGGTGTTCGACTACGGCAACTCGATCCGCGCCGAGGCGCAGCTCGGCGGGTTCGACCGCGCGTTCGACTTCCCCGGTTTCGTGCCGGCCTACATCCGTCCGCAGTTCGAGGAGGGGCGCGGGCCCTTCCGCTGGGCGGCGCTCTCGGGCGACCCCGAGGACATCTACAAGACCGACCGTGCCATCGCCGAGCTCTTCCCCGACGACACGGCGCTGCATCGGTGGCTGGAGAAGGCGGGCGAGAAGGTGCATTTCGAGGGCCTGCCCGCACGGATCTGCTGGCTCGGCTACAAGGAGCGCCACCTCGCCGGACTCAAGTTCAACGAGATGGTCGCCTCGGGGGAGCTCTCGGCGCCCATCGTGATCGGGCGCGATCATCTCGACTCCGGATCCGTCGCCTCGCCGTACCGTGAGACCGAGTCCATGAAGGACGGGTCCGATGCGATCGCCGACTGGCCGCTGCTGAACGCACTGCTCAACACGGCATCCGGGGCCTCGTGGGTGTCGCTGCACCACGGCGGCGGTGTGGGGATCGGACGCTCGATCCACGCCGGCCAGGTGTCGGTGGCCGACGGGTCCGCGCTCGCCGCGGAGAAGCTGGAGCGGGTGCTGACCAACGACCCGGGAACCGGTGTCATGCGGCACGTCGACGCCGGCTACGAGCACGCACGTGATGTCGCCCGTGAGCGCGGGCTGAACGTGCCGATGCTGTGAGCACCTCGCTGATCACGAACATCGGCGAGCTGACGACCAACGTCGGCTCGCCGGACGGCGACCGCGTCGGCACGCGTCTCGATGCGGCCGTGCTGATCGACGGCGGACGGATCGCCTGGGTCGGATCGGCGGATGCTGCACCCGGGGCCGACGAGATCGTCGACGCCGGCGGCCGCGCGGTCATCCCCGGCTTCGTCGACAGTCACAGCCACCTCGTGTTCGGGGGCGATCGGGCCGCCGAGTTCGAGGCGCGGATGGCCGGGCAGAGGTATGCCGCGGGCGGCATCCGCTCCACGGTCGCCGCGACGAGAGCGGCGAGCGACGACGAGCTCCGCGCCCGTCTGCGCGGCTTCGTCGACGAGCTTCTCGCGCAGGGCACGACGACAATCGAGGTCAAGAGCGGCTACGGGCTGAGCGTCGCGGACGAGGAGCGTCTCGTCCGGCTCGCCGCCGAGGTCACCCCCGAGGTCACTTTTCTCGGAGCTCACGTGGTGCCCGCGGAGTACGCCGACCGCGCCGACGAGTACGTCGATCTGGTGACGGGGCCGATGCTCGACGCCTGCGCGCCGCACTCGAGGTGGATCGACGTGTTCTGCGAGACCGGCGCGTTCTCGGTCGTGCAGTCGCGGCGCGTGCTCGAGGCGGGCATCGCGAAGGGCCTCATGCCACGAGTGCACGCCAGCCAGCTCGGCCCGGGCGACGGCGTGCGCCTCGCCGTCGAGCTCGGTGCGGCGTCGATCGATCACGGCACCTACCTGACCGACGACGACATCGCCGCGCTCGCCGCCTCCGACACCGTGCTCACGCTGCTGCCCGGGGTCGAGTTCTCGACGCGCCAGCCGTACCCGAATGGGCGTCGACTGATCGATGCGGGTGTCACCGTGGCCCTCGCGTGCGACACGAACCCGGGCTCGAGCTTCACCTCGTCGATGCCGTTCTGCATCGCGATTGCAGTACGCGACATGGGCATGACACCTGCCGAGGCGGTGTGGGCGGCGACAGCCGGAGGAGCGCGGGCCTTGCGTCGCGACGACGTCGGCGCGATCACGCCGGGCGCACGGGCAGACCTCGTGCTGCTGGGCGCGCCCACACGCATCCACCTGGCATACCGACCTGGCGTCCCGCTGGTCGATCGGGTGTGGAAGGACGGTGCTGCGGTCTACGCGGCATCCGGAATCGCACGAGGAACGGATATCCATGGCTCTCTCGCACGATGACCTGTGGCCGCGTGCCGGATCCTGGCCGGCCTTCTCGGTCGGTGCCTGCGCGGATGCCGTGCTCGTCGGCGTTCCCACCTGGCGCACCTCGCTCTCGCCGACCGGCGCGCACGCGACCCCCGCGGCGATCCGTGACGCGCTGACCCGGTACAGCGCCACGCTCATGGGGCCGCCCGTCGTCGACCTCGCTGGGGCGCTGCGCGTGCTCGACGCCGGTGATGTCGTCGAGCCGGACGGCGACGCGGGGATCGCTGCGAGCGTCGCGCGCGTGCACGAACTCGCGGAGTCCGCCCGTCTCGTGATCGCTCTCGGCGGCGACAACGCTCTGACCTATCCGGTCGCACGGGGCGCACGGGCCACCGGGTTGATCACGATCGATGCCCATTTCGACCTGCGCGACGGGGTGTCGAACGGGTCGCCGGTGCGGCGCCTGGTGGAGGACGCCCCGGAGGGCGAGCGGATCGACCCGACGAGGATCGTCCAGATCGGGATCGCGGACTTCGCGAACTCCGCGGCCTACGCCGCACGAGCCGCCGAGTGGGGCATCCGCGTGATCACGCTCGACGAGGTCAGGCGCCGGGGCATCGACGATGTGGTCGCCGAAGCGACGAGCATCGCAGGAAGCGGCGCGGACGCCCGCATCCATCTCGATGTCGACGTCGACGCGGCCGACCGCGCCGCGGCACCGGGGTGCCCCGCGAGCGTGCCCGGGGGCTTCGCGGCGTGGGAGCTGCGCGCCCTCGTCCGCTCGATCGTCGCGGATGCGCGCGTCGCGAGCGCTGACATCGCCGAGGTCGACGCGACCGCCGACACCGATGACATGCGTACGGTCAGGCTCGCCGCGCTCTGCGTGCTCGAGATGCTCGCGGGCCTCGCCGCGCGCTGAGGGCCTCTCAGTCGCGGAGCGTCCACGACGCTCGGCGCGGCTCAGAAGAACAGCATGGCCTTGTACGCGATGATCGACGAGACCACGGCGAGAACGATGATGAGCCCCGTCGCAGCCAGCGGCACCACCCAGACCTTCGGGCGGCGGCGCAGCAGGATGATGAGCGCCATGCTCGCGAGCTGGATGATCCCGGCGGCGATCATGAAACCTTGGAAGTTGTAGCCGAGGAGGTCCCAATCGCAGTTCGGCGCGCAAGCCGGGGTCGAGATCCCGAGGAATCCCACCCAGAACACCGCTGCCATCGCGGCGAGGAGTTGAACGCTCCACGCGACGAGGCTCGCCCAGTACTCGGGGGCCGGTCGAGGCCGGAGTCCGAGGCCGATGGCGGTTGCGATCCCGAGTGCCAGCAGAGCGATCAGCGCGGCCGCACGGAAGAGCGCGATCATCTGCCGGTTCTCCCACGCGGCGTTCCAGGCCGTCGAGGCCGACGCAACCCCGGGCCCGCGGTGGTCTCGACTGCGCTCGCGCGGATGGTCGACGCGGCGAGCAGCCCCACAGCCGGGATGATGTTGAGGCTCAGCCCTGGCTGCAGAACGGCCGCGACGATCAGCAGAATCGTCGCCACGATCCCCAGAATCCACGAGAGCGGTTCCGTCGGCACAAGGCTCAACAGGCCCAAGGCGACGCCGAGCACGCTGACGAGCGCTGCAGGGCCGAGCGCCTCCAGCCAGTACTCGGCGCCCGTCATGGGTGCGTACTGATCCTGAACATTCGTCGCCGACCCGTACCAGGTCAGCCCGAGCACCCACGCGGCGGAAACGGCTGCGAGAATCACGAGCGCCGGACGCGCCTGTCGAGAGGGGCGGACGAGCAGAGCGATGAGGCAACCGGAGAGCACGACAGTGAGCCACCCGATGGCGAGGATGCCTGCGATGCCGAGGTACCCGATCCCGTCGCTGCAGGTCCAGGTCCCCGCTCCCTCAGAGCCCGGGGGCTGCATCCCGCAGTTGTGGTGCAACTGGTCCCGCACGAGATCCACGGCGGAGCCCGCGAGGACGAAGGCGATGATGCCGCTGGCCAGCACAGCGAGTCCTGCGACGACTTGCTGCCGAGTACCCCGACTCGCTCGTCGTCGATCTGGACGGGGGGATGCGACAGCGGCGGCCATAGGTGAGGACCCTAGCAACTGCACCTGATGCGCGTGGCGCTGGGATCCTCGTGTTCGGGCCCGGTCTCAGAGGTCGGCAGCCCTGTTCAGCTCTGCGAGTCTTTCGCCCGGGGTCCCCGTGAGCGTCACGATCGGCGGCGCATCACCGGCGCGTTCGAGGTCGTATGCGCGGCGCGGAAGTCGGAGACCAGCGTGCTCTTGCCGCTCGCATGAGTGCCCGACACGACGATGTGCACGACTCAGACCCCGGGGATCAGCAGATGGGCGATCGCGAAGATCGCGAGGCCCGCGAGGGCGCCGACGAAGGTGCCGTTCAGGCGGATGTACTGCAGGTCGCGGCCGACCATGAGCTCGATCTTCTCGGTGGTCTCTACCGGGTCCCAGCGCTCGACGGTGTCGGTGATGATCGACGCGATGTCGTGGCGGTAGCGGTCGACGAGGAACACCGCGGCGTCCGACACCCAGGTGTCGACACGGTGCTGCAGCGCGGCATCCGTCGTCAGCCTGTCGCCGACCTCCTGCAGAGCCTGCGCCGCACGCACGCGCAGCCCGCTCTCGGGGTCGGCGAGAGCGGTGAGCAGTCCGTTCTTCGCGGTGTTCCAGGCCTCGGCGGCGAGGGCGCCGACTCGGGGACTGTCGAACAGCGACGACTTCGCGTTCTCGAGCTTCTCGCGCGTCGCCGGGTCGTTCTGGAGGCTGTCGGCGAGGCGCGCGAGGTACCCGTCGACGGCGATGCGCGCCGGATGCGTCGGGTCGGCCTGCACCGCGCGGACGAACTTGACCGCCTCGTTGTAGGCGGTGTCGTCGACGAATCGATGCGCGAGCTTCGGCACCCAGCCGGGCACCCGACGGGAGATGAGTCCCGAGAACGACTCTGCGTTGGCGTCCAGCCACCGGGCGATGCTGTCGGCGGCGAGGTCGACGGCACCGTGGTGGGCGTCGGCCTCGACGATCTTCTCGAGCCAGGTGCCGGCCGGCGGACCCCACTCGGGCGAGACGAGGTGCTCGCGGGCGAGGTCGGTGATGAGGTCGCGCACGTCGTCGTCGCTGAGCGCGTTGAGCACGGCCGTCGCGATGGTCGCGCCCTCGGCCGCCACCCGCTCGGCGTGGGCGGGGTCGCGCAGCCACTCGCCTCCGCGTTTCGCGATCTCGGTGCTGGCGAGCTTGGTGCGCACCACGCTGCCTTCGAGGAAGTTGGTCTCGACGAACTCGCCGAGCGTGCGTCCGATCTCGTCCTTGCGGCTGGGGATGATCGCGGTGTGCGGGATGGGCAAGCCGAGCGGACGGCGGAACAGCGCGGTCACGGCGAACCAGTCGGCGAGGGCACCGACCATTCCGCCCTCCGCAGCGGCCCGCACATAGCCCAGCCACGGCTGCCGCTCCTGCAGCGCGAACGCGATCACGAACACGACCGCCATGAAGATCAGCGCGCCGAGGGCCACGGCCTTCATGCGGCGCAGGGCACGCAGGCGTTCCTGATCGGCGGGAGAGAGGAGAGCCCTCGGTGTGCGCGGCATGACGTCATCCTTTCACGCGGGCAGTGGCGAGAGCCCGGGCTCTCGGAATCCGCGCTCCGTCGTGCCGGACCTCGGGCGCTGTGTAGTACCATCACTACATTCCGAATCGAGGTGCATCGTGTTCACCATGACCGCTCGTGAGTTCAACCAGTCCGTGGCGCGGGCGCAGCGCGTCGCCGATGATCAGCCCGTGATGATCACGAAGCGCGGCGAGCCCGCGTACGTGCTGCTCTCGATCGACGAATACGACCGGCTCGCCCCGGCCCGGCCCCGGTCGATTCTCGAATTCCTCGCGATGTCGGCGGAAGACCTCGCAGGCGACGACGGCGAGTTCGATCGCATCATCGACGAGGTCGTCGCCGACAGGAAGAAGGACCTCGGTCGTCCTCCGATCGAGTTCTGACCGATGTACCTGATCGACACGAACACGTTCTCCGAGGCGAGGCGCGCAACAGGCCTCGGCGCCGCCGCGCGCTCCTGGATGGAGAGCGGTGTACCGGAGTCGATCCATATGAGCGCGATCACGGACTACGAGCTGGAGCTCGGCGTCCTCGCACTTCAGCGTCGCGATCCGCGTCAGGCGCTCGCTCTGCGACGGTGGCTGGACACGCTCCGCCTCGGGCTCGGCTCCCGCATCCTTCCCGTCTCGCCGGAGATCGCGCGTACGTGCGCCGCTCTCAACGTGCCGGATCGTCGTCCGTGGGCAGACGCGCTCATCGCCGCCACAGCTCTGCACCACGGGCTGACGCTCGTCACCCGCAATGAGAAGGACTTCGCCATCCCCGGCCTCGCCGTCGTCAATCCGTTCTCGGGCTGACGACGGTCGGGGCCGAGTACCCTCGAAGCGTGATCGAAGACATCAAGAAGCGCGCGCTGCATCGCACCAGCATCCTCGAGGGGCAGATGCGCGGAGTCGCGCGGATGATCGAGAGCGAGGAGTACTGCATGGACATCATCACGCAGTCCCGCGCGATCCAGCGGTCCCTCGAATCCCTGAATCGACTGCTGCTCGAGAATCACCTGCGCACGCACGTCACGCACATGTTCGAGGAGGGCGGGGAGGAGCGCGACAAGGCGGTCGACGAACTGCTCAAGGCGTTCGACTTCGACCGCAGGTAGCGGCCTCCCCGGCCCCGCTCACGTGCGGCCGTCGAACACCTCGCCCTCCATGGCGTCGTAGCCCTCGGACTGCGGGTCGCCGTGCGACCCGCCCGACAGGGCGTACTCCTCTTCCGGCGAGAGCACCAGGCGGTGCCGGAAGAACAGTCCGAATCCGAGCAGGATGATCGCGTAGACGATCGCGATCGCGATGATCGCGGGGCCGAAGGTCGGGTTGAGCAGGAATCCGACGAAGATCAGCGCGGCGATCACGAGGGCGATCACGGCACCCGGGATGCCCCACGGGCTGACATACGGGCGATCGACGTTCGGGAACTTCTTGCGCAGGATGATGAACGACACCAGCTGGAGTCCGTAGGCGACGACCGCGCCCCACACGGCGATGTTCAGCACGATCGCACCGGCCACCGTTCCGGCACCCTCCGAGTCGACAGCGGTGAGCACGTCGAGCACGATCAGGGCGACGAAGCCGATCGCTGCGCCGACGGTGAGCGCGACCCACGGGGTCTGGCGCTTACCGGTGAGCGAGAGGAAGCGCGGGTAGTACCCGGCCCGGGAGAGCGAGTACATGTTGCGCCCGTAGGCGAACATGATGCCCTGCAGCGATGCCAGCAGGCCGATCAGCGCGAAGAGCGCGAGCACGGCGGCGAGCTGATCGCCCACGATCGCGCGGAAGCCGTCGAGCAGGGGTTCGCCCGCCGTTCCGGTCGCCTCGGCGCCGATCACTCCGGTGTTGAGGAACAGCACCAGCAGTCCGGTGACGATGAGGGTGCCGCGGGCCCAGAATCCCGCCTTCGGGATGTCCCGGGTGGGGTTGTGCGACTCCTCCGCGGCGAGCGGCAGCTCCTCGATGCCGAGGAAGAACCACATCGCGAACGGCAGCGCGAACAGGATCGGCAGGACGCCGTGCGGGAGGAACGCGGTCTGGCCCTCGTCGGGGACGATGTCCCACAGGGCATCCCACGAGAACGCCCCCGAGAACAGGGCCATGGCGGAGAAGACGAGGATGATGCCGATCGAGATCACCGAGACGACGATCGCGAACCGGAAAGAGATCGCGGCGCCCGCGGAGTTCAGCGCGATGAAGACCACGTAGAGAATGAGGTACCAGACCCAGCCGGGGAGTTCGAGTCCCAGCAGCTCGCTGGTGATGCCGTTCGCATACGACGCCGAGAAGTAGACGATCACCGCCGTGGTGGCGACGTACTCGATGGTCTCGGCCGCACCGGTGACGAGGCCGCCCCAGGGGCCCATGGCCGAGCGGGCGAACGAGTAGGCGCCGCCGGTGTGCGGCATCGCCGCCGCCATCTCGCCGATCGCGAAGATCATTCCGTAGTACATCGCGACGAGGATGGCGAAGGCGATGAGCATCCCGCCGAAGCCCGCGAAGTCGATGCCGAAGTTCCACCCGGAGAAGTCTCCCGAGATCACGGCGGCGACGGCGAGTCCCCACAGCCCCCAGACGCCGGCGGAGCGCTTCAGGGTGCGCTTCTCGAAATAGTCGCTCCCGGCCCGTGTATAGGTCGCTCCGGCAACCTTGCGAGATTCACTGCTGTGCTCAGACATCCGCTCTCCGTTCGCATGCATGCAGGCGCCGGGTGCACCTTGCGGACGATTGTGACAGTCAATGGTGGTTTCGTCTACCTTTAGACCGAGAGTTGATCTACTCTGAGGGCGAAGCCGGTCGGCCGACCGCTTCACCGCACGAGAACGGAGCGTCAGATGTCGGGCAACCTGAGCATCGAACAGCTGGATGCCGGCATCGCCGCCGGCGAGATCGACACGGTGATCGTGGCCTTCGCTGACGCCCAGGGGCGACTGGTCGGCAAGCGGGTGTCGGCGCGGCTGTTCCAGGACGACATCCTGTCGCACGGTGCGGAGGCCTGCGACTACCTGCTCTCGGTCGATGTCGACATGAACACGGTCGACGGCTACGCGATGTCGGGCTGGGACCGCGGGTACGGCGACATGGTCCTCAAGCCCGACGTCGAGACGATGCGCGACATCCCTTGGCTGGCCGGCACGGCGCTGGTCATGGCCGACCTGGTCTGGCAGAACGGCGAGCCGGTCGGCCCTTCTCCCCGTGCGATCCTCGACCGCCAGCGCGACCGCCTCGCCGAGCGCGGCTGGACGGCGTACGCGGGCACCGAGCTGGAGTTCATCGTCTTCGACGACACCTATCGCGAGGCCTGGGCGCGCAGGTACGAGGGGCTGACTCCCGCGACCGACTACAACGTCGACTACAACCTGCTCGCCTCCACGCGCATGGAGCCCCTGCTGCGTGACATCCGCAACAGCATGGACGGGGCGGGGCTGTACTGCGAGGGGGTCAAGGGCGAGTGCAACTTCGGGCAGCAGGAGATCGCGTTCCGCTACGCGGAGGTGCGCGAGACCGCCGACCAGCACGCGATCTACAAGAACGGTGCGAAGGAGATCGCCGAGCAGCACGGCAAGGCGCTCACCTTCATGGCGAAGTTCAACGAGCGCGAAGGCAACAGCTGCCACATCCATCTGTCGCTGCGCGACGAGTCGGGTGCCCCGGTCATGGCCGGCGACGGCGAGCACGGGTTCAGCCCGGTCATGGAGCACTGGATCGCCGGCATCCTGGCCACGCTCCGCGAGTTCACGCTGTTGTTCGCCCCGAACATCAACTCCTACAAGCGTTTCGCCAAGGGCAGCTTCGCCCCGACGGGCGTGGCATGGGGCATCGACAACCGCACCTGCGCGCTGCGCGTGGTCGGCTCCGGCTCGGGACTCCGGGTCGAGAACCGCGTGCCGGGCGGAGACGTGAACCCCTACCTCGCCATCTCGGCGATCATCGCAGGCGGGCTGCACGGCATCGAGAATGAGCTGCCCCTGCCGGAGCGGTTCACCGGCAACGCCTACGAGGATGCGGTCGACCACCTGCCCACGACGTTACGCGAAGCCGCGAGGCTGTTCAGCGAGTCGACGATCGCACGGCAGGCGTTCGGCGACGATGTCGTCGAGCACTACCTGAACCAGGCGCGCATCGAGGTCGAGGCCTACGACGCGGCCGTCACCGACTGGGAGCGCATCCGTGGCTTCGAGCGCCTCTGACCCCGGGCCGCTGATCGGCGTCACCACCTATCTGGAGAGGGCGCAGCAGGGGGTGTGGGATGTGCGGGCGGCGTTCCTCCCCGAGCAGTACCTCACGAGCGTGACCTCCTCCGGTGGCATCGCTCTTCTCCTCCCTCCGCAGGATCCGGATGCCGCGGACGCGGCGATCTCCGGCATGGACGGTCTCGTGCTCTCCGGCGGAGCGGACGTCGCCCCCGAGCTGTACGGGGAGGACCGGCATCCGCTCACCGACCCCGCCCGCGTCGACCGCGACGCGTGGGAGCTCGCGCTGTTCCGCGCCGCGGAGCGGCGGGGCATCCCGGTGCTGGCGATCTGCCGCGGCCTGCAGCTCGTGAACGTCGCGCGAGGCGGCAGTCTCCAGCAGCACCTGCCCGAATCGCTCGGTACCGAGAAGTACCGCATCGGCGGCGGCGTCTTCGCCGAGAACGACGTGAGGGTCTCGAACGAGACGCCATTCGCAGAGATCATCGGCGAGACCGAGATGCGCGTGCACAGCTACCACCACCAGGGAGTGGACCGTCTCGGCGACGGGCTCGTGGCGGCCGCGCACTCCGACGACGGACTCGTGCAGGCGTTCGTCGACACGTCGGCCGGACACATCGTCGGCGTCCAATGGCACCCGGAGGAGAACGCCGAGGACCGACGTCTCTTCACCGATCTCGTCTCACAGGCCCGTGCGTTCGCCGCACGGCGGAAGGAGGACGCCCGATGAGCGCGTTCACAGTCATCAACCCCTCGACCGGAACGGCGATCCGCGACGTCGCGCGCGCCGACATCGGCCAGACGGATGCCGCCATCGCCCGAGCCGTCGCGGCGCAGCGCCGGTGGGCGGCGCTCGCCCCGGTCGCCCGCGCCGACGCGCTGCGAGCGTTCGCGCGCACGGTCGAGGGGGCAGCCGAGGAGCTCGCACAGCTCGAGGTGCTGAACTCCGGGCACCCGATCGGCTCCGCGCGCTGGGAGGCGGGTCACGTCGCCCAGGTGCTCAACTACTATTCCGCCGACCCCGAGCGTCTCTCGGGGCGGCAGATCCCGGTGGCCGGCGGGCTCGACGTCACCTTCCACGACCCGTACGGCGTGGTCGGGGTCATCGTTCCGTGGAACTTCCCCATGACGATCGCCGCGTGGGCGTTCGCGCCCGCGCTCGCCGCGGGCAACGCCGTGGTGCTCAAGCCCGCAGAGCTCACGCCGCTGACCGCGATCCGGCTCGGAGAGCTCGCCCTCGAAGCGGGCCTGCCCGAGGGGCTGTTCGAGGTCGTCACCGGTTCGGGGTCGGTCGTCGGACAGCGGCTCGTCGAGCACCCCCATGTCCGCAAGGTCGTGTTCACCGGGTCGACCGAGGTCGGCATCGAGGTCGCCGCCGGGTGCGCGCGGGCGCTCAAGCCGGTGACTCTCGAGCTCGGTGGCAAGAGCGCGAACATCGTGTTCGACGACGCCGACCTCGAGAGGGCGGCTGCGGCCGTGCCGGGTTCGGTGTTCGACAACGCGGGCCAGGACTGCTGTGCCCGCAGCCGGCTGCTCGTGCAGCGTTCGGTGTACGACCGGTTCCTCGAGCTGCTCGAACCGGCGGTCGCCGCCTGGCGGGTCGGCGACCCGTCGAGCAGCGACACCGACATGGGGCCGCTCATCTCGGCCGCGCATCGCGACACTGTGGCGGGATTCCTCGACGGCGCGGACATCGCCTTCCGCGGCAGCGCACCCGAGGGCGACGGCTTCTGGTTCGCCCCGGCCGTGGTGCTCGCCGATCCGGACGACCGGATCGCCCAGCAGGAGGTCTTCGGGCCCGTGGTCGCCGTGATGCCGTTCGACGACGAGGCCGACGCGATCCGGCTCGCCAACGACACCGTCTACGGTCTCGCGGGCTCACTCTGGACCGAGAACCTGGGCCGCGGGGTGCGGGTGTCTCGCGCGGTGCAGAGCGGCGTGCTCTCGGTCAACTCGCACTCCTCGGTGCGGTACGCGACGCCGTTCGGCGGCATGAAGGCCTCGGGCCTCGGGCGAGAGCTCGGACCGGACGCCGCCGAGCACTTCACCGAGACCAAGAACGTCTTCTTCGCGACCGACGACTGATCACGCACACAGATTTCCGCATCCCCACCCTGCATCGGAGAAACACATGAGCATCGATCTGACCCAGCGACTCAAGGACCGCGTCGCCATCATCACGGGAGGGGCGAGCGGGATCGGCTTCGCCACCGCCCAGCGCTTCGCAGCCGAGGGGGCGTTCGTCGTCATCGCCGACGTCGATCCCGCCACGGGAGAAGCGGCCGCAGCAGACGTGGGCGGCGTGTTCCGCCCGGTCGACGTCGCCGACGAGGAGAAGGTGAACACGCTGTTCGACGGCGTGGCCGCCGAGTTCGGCCGCATCGACATCGCGTTCAACAACGCGGGGATCTCGCCGGCGGAAGACGACTCGATCGAGACGACCGAGCTGCCGGCCTGGGACCGGGTGCAGGACGTCAACCTCAAGAGCGTGTACCTCTGCAGCCGGGCGGCACTCCGCCACATGGTGCCTGCGGGCCGAGGGTCGATCATCAACACGGCCTCGTTCGTCGCCCTGCTCGGATCGGCCACCTCGCAGATCAGCTACACGGCGTCGAAGGGCGGCGTGCTCGCGATGTCGCGCGAGCTCGGCGTGCAGTTCGCCCGTCAGGGAGTGCGCGTGAACGCCCTGTGCCCCGGGCCCGTGAACACCCCGCTGCTGCAGGAGCTGTTCGCGAAGGACCCCGAGCGCGCGCAGCGACGCCTCGTGCATGTGCCGATGGGACGCTTTGCGGAGCCGTCCGAGCTCGCGGCGGCCGTGGCCTTCCTCGCCTCGGACGACTCCTCGTTCATCACCGCCAGCGCCTTCGTCGTCGACGGCGGCATCACCAACGCCTACGTCACCCCGCTGTGAAGCGGGATCATGTCGCTGTGACAGTGTGAAGGACATGAGCGAGCACCTTCCCGACGGCGATCTCGTCGAGGTGCGCCGGGCCGTCTACCGGCCGCTGCGACGGGGCAATGCGCTCGAGGACGCGGTCGCTCGCCTCGTCCAGACGATCCGCCTCGGCGTGGTCGCGCCGGGGGAGTCGCTGCCGCCGGAGCGCGAGCTCGCGGCATCCTTCGGCGTCAGCCGCGACACCGTCCGTGAAGCGATCCGCGAACTCGCCGACACCGGGTACCTGGTGCCCAAGAGGGGTCGGTACGGCGGCACGTTCGTCGCCGACCCGCTGCCCCATCCCTCGGATGCCGGGGCCGTGACCGCCACCGAGGTCGACGACGTGCTCGGCCTTCGACGTGTCCTCGAGACCGGCGCAGCCCGTGCGGCTGCCGGACGGTCGCTGGACGCCGCGACCCGCGCCGACCTGTGGGCGCGCCATGAGGCGGCCCTGCCGGCCGGTCCCGAGGAGTACCGGCGCCTCGACACCCTGCTGCACCTCGCGATCGCCGAGGCCGCCGGCATCCCCTCCCTCGTCGCGCTGGTCGCCGAGAACCGGGCCGACGTCAACGCCTGGCTCGACACCTTCCCGCTGATGCCCCGCAACATCCAGCACTCGGGAGAGCAGCACGAGCAGATCGTCTCGGCCATCCTCGCCGGACGGCCCGACGCCGCAGAGGCGGCGATGCGCGATCACCTCGCCGGCTCCGAGTCGCTGCTGCGCGGCTTCCTGGTCTGACGCCGCGCAGCCGCACTCGGATCAGCTGCGGGCGTGCTCGTCGGCGACCGACAGCGCCTCGTCGAGAACCGCCAGACCGCGCACCAGGTCGTCCTCCTCGATCACGAGGGGAGGCGCCACATGCATGCGGTTGAAGTGCGTGAACGGCCAGACGCCGGCCTTCTTCGCCGCCGCGGCGAAGGCGCCCATGGGAGCGGCATCCGCTCCGCTCGCGTTGAACGGCACGAGCGGCTCGCGGGTCTCCTTGTCGCGCACCAGCTCCACTGCCCAGAACAGTCCGCGGCCGCGCACCTCGCCGACGCTCGGGTGGCTGTCGACCCAGTGGCGCAGGGTCGGCTCGACGATGCGCGCGCCGAGGTCGCGCACCCGCTCGAGGATGCCGTCGCGGCGGAACACCTCGAACGTCGCGACACCCGCGGCGCACGCGAGCGGGTGGCCCGAATAGGTCAGTCCGCCGGCGAAGGGCGTGGTGTCGAACGCCTTGGCGATGCGCTCCGAGATCACGACGCCGCCGAGCGGCACGTAGCCCGAGTTCACGCCCTTGGCGAAGGTGATCAGGTCGGGGCGCCCGTCGTACGCGTCGATCCCGAACCATTCCCCCAGGCGCCCGAAGCCGACCATGACCTCGTCGGCGATGTAGACGATGCCGTACCGGTCGCACAGCTCGCGCACTCCGGGCAGGTATCCGGGCGGCGGCACGAGCACGCCGTTCGTGCCGACGACGGTCTCGATGATGATCGCGGCGATGGTCTGCGGTCCTTCGAGCTGGATCGTCTGCTCGAGGTGGGCGAGTGCGCGTTCGGACTCCTGCTCGGGAGTCTCGGCGTGGAACGGGGAGCGGTAGAGGTAGGGGCCGAAGAAGCGCACGGCTCCCGAGTCGGGCGTGCCGTTCGCCCAGCGGCGGGGGTCGCCCGTCAGAGAGATCGCGGTCGCGGTGGACCCGTGATAGCTGCGGTACATCGAGAGCACCTTGTGGCGACCGGTCGACTGACGCGCCATGCGCACCGCGTACTCGTTGGCCTCGGCGCCGCCGTTCGTGAAGAAGACCTTCTCGAACCCCTCGGGCGCGACCTCGACGATGAGCCGGGCGAGCTCGCCCCGCACGTCGTTGGCCATCGCGGGCTGGATCGTCGAGAGACGTCCGGCCTGCTGCTGAATCGCTGCGACCAGATCGGGATGCTGGTGCCCGAGGTTCAGGTTCACCAGCTGGCTCGAGAAGTCGAGGTAGGCGTTGCCGGCGTAGTCCCAGAACGTCGAGCCCTCGCCCGCCGCGACGGGCAGCGGATCGATCAGGCCCTGCGCGCTCCAGGAGTGGAAGACGTGGCCGCGGTCATCCGCTCTCACCTGCGCCTCGGCCTCGGGCGCCGGCAGGGAGTGCGATCCGCCGTGGCGATCGGTGTAGTTCGTCATCGTGGTCGCTCCGGTCAGTGGTTGCTCGGGAAGCCCAGGTCGATCTGCGAGGGCGTGTGGTCGGGCCAGCGGGTGGTGACCACCTTCGACCGAGTGTAGAAGTGCACCGACTCGGGGCCGTAGATGTGCGAGTCGCCGAACAGCGAGTCCTTCCATCCGCCGAACGAGTAGGCGCCGATCGGCACGGGGATCGGCACGTTGACGCCGACCATGCCGACCTCGATGTCGAACTCGTACTGGCGGGCGGTGCCGCCGTCGCGCGTGAAGATCGCGGTGCCGTTGCCGTACGCGTTGGAGTTCACGAGCTCGACCGCGTCGACGTACGTCTCGACGCGCACCACCGAGAGCACCGGGCCGAAGATCTCGTCGTCGTACACCGCCATGCCCGGGGCGACCTGATCGATGAGACTGACCCCGAGGAAGAATCCCTCGGAATCGAACTGTTTCGTCGTGCCGTCGACGACCACCGTCGCGCCCTCGGCCGCAGCCCCCGTCACATACGCGGCGACACGGTCGCGATGCTCGCGGGTGATGAGCGGACCCATCTCGCTCGCGGCATCCGTGCCCGCACCGATCGAGAGGCCGTCGATGCGCGAGGCGATCGCGGCGACCAGGTCGTCGGCGACGTCACCCACCGCGACGAGCACCGAGACCGCCATGCAGCGCTCGCCGGCCGAGCCGTACGCAGCCGAGACGGCGGCGTCCGCCGCGGCGTCGATGTCGGCGTCCGGCATCACGACCATGTGGTTTTTCGCGCCGCCGAGTGCCTGGACGCGCTTGCCGGCATTCGCCGCCCGCTGGTAGATCGAGCGGGCGATGGGGGTCGAGCCCACGAAGCTGATCGCGTTCACGCGCGGCGACTCGAGCAGTGCGTCGACGGCCTCCTTGTCGCCGTGCACGACGTTGAGCACGCCGTCGGGAAGACCGGCCTCCCGGAAGAGCTTCGCGATCCAGACCGACGCCGAAGGGTCCTTCTCGCTCGGCTTGAGCACGACCGTGTTGCCGCACGCGATGGCCGAGGCGACCATCCACAGGGGCACCATCACGGGGAAGTTGAACGGCGTGATCGCGGCGACGACGCCGACCGGCTGCTTGACCGAGTGCACGTCGACCCCGCGGGAGACCTGCTCGCTGCGCTCGCCCTTCAGCAGATGCACGAGACCGGCGGCGAACTCGACGTTCTCGATGCCGCGTGAGACCTCGCCCGCGGCATCCGAGAGCACCTTGCCGTGCTCTGAGGTGACGATCGCCGCGAGCTCGGGGGTGCGCTCCTTGAGCAGCTGGCGCAGACGGAAGAACACATCGGCACGCTTGATCAGGCTCGTCTCGCGCCACGCGGGTGCCGCGGCTGCGGCGGCGGCGATCGCGGAGTCGACCTCGGCGGTCGACGCGAAGGCGACCTGCTTCGACACCTGACCGGTGGCGGGGTCGAAGACCTGGCCGGTGCGAGCCGCCTCGGCGGTCTCCACTCCGTTGATGACGTGACGGACGATGTCCACGGGACTCCTTTGGGGTGTGAGGTCCGTATCGAACACTCTGACCGAGGGGCGATACGCTGGCTTTCTCCAATGATCACAGAGAGCGAGGAGCATCCGCGGTGTCAGAACGTAGCGAGATCGTCCGCGATCGGACAGTTCGTCCGACGGGTGCCGTCTTCCTGACGGTGGCTGATGTGCTCGCAGAGGCTGCGGTGCAGCAGGGCGAACCCGACGTGATCGTCGGCGGTGCCGCACTCGAGGCCGCCGTGCGCTGGGTGCATGTCTCCGACAGTGTCGGGGTCGCCAGGCTGCTCGACGGCGGTGAGCTGCTGCTGACCACAGGGGCGGGGTGGCCGGTCGACGACGCCGAGCTGCGGGACTTCGCGTCGAGCCTGCATCGGGCGGGCATCGCCGGCATCGTGTTCGAGCTGAAGACCGCCCGGCAGGCGGTGCCTCAGCCGGTCGTCGATGTCTGCGCCACGGTGGGGCTGGCCCTCATCGCCCTCACGCACGAGGTCAAGTTCGTCGCCGTGACCGAGGCCGTGCACCATGCGCTGATCGCTGCGCAGACGCAGGCGCTGCGCGAAAGGCAGCGACTGCATGAACTCTTCACCGCGCTGAGCCTGCAGGGGGCCCCCGCCGACGTCGTGGTCTCCGAGACCGCTCGAGCACTCGGAGCCCCGGTCGTGCTCGAGAACCTCGCGCGCGAGGTGATCGCGACTGAGGGGCTCGGGATGCCGATCGCCGAGGTGCTGGAGAATCGTGGCACTGCCGAGACGGTGCCCGTGCAGGCGCGGGGGGCACGCTGGGGCACTCTCCTCGTGCTGCCGGGCCCTGCGCATCCCGCGGGTCGGGTCACGGTGCTCGAGCAGGGCGCGACGGCTCTCGCCTTCGGATGCATCGCCGACGGCGGCGACGCCGAATGGTCGCTGCTCGCTCAGCGTGGGGTCATCGACGATCTGCTCGGCGCGCGCTTCGCGAAGGCCGACGACATCGACGCCCGGCTGCGCGCCGGAGGGTTCGCGCTCCGAGGCCGCCGCTGCCACGGGATCGTGGCACGCGGCAACGGCTCGATCAGCGAGCTCGCCTACCGTGCGCGACAGGCCGGATTCGCCGTGATGGCGGCCCGCGTCGACCGAGACGACATGGCGCTGCTGTCGGTACCCGCATCCGCCGGGCTGTCCGACGAGGTTCTGCTGCGCATCGCCGGTCCCGACCGTGCCGTCTTCGTGGGACCGGTCGCCGACGACGTGATCGGTCTGCTCGGCTCCCTGCGTGCGGCGCGCGACCTGGCCGACAGCGATCGGGCCGATGCGGGTGCCCGTGTGCGCCGCGTCGACGATCGCCCGCTCGAGCGGCTCGTCGCCACGCTGCGTGACGACCACCGACTGCACGAGCACAGCGAGCGGATGCTGGCGCCTGTCGTGGCGTACGATCGCGAGCGCCGCGGCGATCTGCTCGACGTGCTGGCCGCCCTCGTCGCCCACCCCGGCAACCGTTCCGCGGCAGCTGCGGCGAGTCACCTGTCGCGATCGGTCTTCTACCAGCGGCTCACTCTGATCGGTGATCTGCTGGGCGCCGACCTCGATGATGGCGAGACGATCGCGGCACTCCACCTGGCTCTTCTGGCGCGCCGCCGCACCTCACGGCCGGCCTGACGCCCCCGGCCTGACGCCACCGGCCCCGTCCGTTCCGGGGGCCGACACCACCGGCCCCGTCCGTTCCGGGGGCCGACACGCCAGATGTCGATCCGATCCGGCAGGTTCGGCCGCTATGTGGCGTGTCGGCCCCCGGACTGCAGGGCCGACGCCACCAGGTCTAGAGAACCGACTGGGCCTCCGAGAGCACGCCGCGAAGGATCTGCGCGATCTCACGGAATTCGGCCGGGCCGATCGTCAGCGGTGGAGCCAGCTGGATCACGGGATCTCCGCGGTCGTCGGCACGGCAATAGAGCCCGGCCTCGAACAGGGCAGGGGAGAGGAAGCCCCGCAGCAGCCGCTCGGACTCGTCGTCGTCGAACGTCTCCCTGGTGCCCTTGTCCTTCACCAGCTCGATGCCGAAGAAGTACCCGTCGCCGCGCACGTCGCCGACGATGGGCAGGTCGAGCAGGGTCTCGAGCTCGGCGCGGAAGAGCGGGGAGTTCTCACGCACGTGCGCGTTCAGGCCCTCCTCGTCGAAGATCGCGAGGTTCTCCAGAGCCACGGCGGCAGAGACGGGGTGACCTCCGAAGGTGTAGCCGTGCGGGAACGACACATCGCCCTTGGAGAACGGCTCGTAGATCCGGTCGCTGATCACCGTGGCACCGATGGGGGAGTACCCGCTCGTCATGCCCTTGGCGCACGTGATCATGTCGGGCACATAGCCCAGGCCCGTGCACGCGAAGGTGTGGCCGAGGCGTCCGAACGCGCAGATGACCTCGTCGGAGACCAGGAGCACGTCGTGCCGGTCGCAGATCTCGCGCACCCTGGCGAAGTAGCCGGGAGGGGGCGGGAAGCATCCGCCCGAGTTCTGCACCGGCTCGAGGAAGACGGCGGCGACGGTGTCGGCGCCCTCGAACAGGATCATCTCCTCGATGCGGTCGGCGGCCCAGCGACCGAAGGCCTCGAGATCGTCGCTCGGGCCGCCCATCTCGGCCGCCCGGTAGAAGTTCGTGTTCGGCACGCGGAAACCGCCGGGGGTCACGGGTTCGAACATCGACTTCATCGCCGGGATGCCGGTGATCGCGAGGGCGCCCTGCGGGGTGCCGTGGTACGCGACCGATCGCGAGATCACCTTGTGCTTGGTGGGCTTGCCCATCAGCTTCCAGTAGTGCTTCGCGAGCTTGAACGCCGTCTCGACCGCCTCGCCGCCGCCGGTGGAGAAGAACACACGGTTGAGGTCGCCCGGCGCCTCGTCGGCCAGTCGGTCGGCGAGTTCGATGGCCGCGGGGTGCGCGTACGACCAGAGCGGGAAGAAGGAGAGCTCGGATGCCTGCGCCGCCGCGGCCTCCGCCAGACGGCGTCGCCCGTGGCCCGCGTTCACCACGAACAGGCCCGCGAGCCCGTCGAAGTACTCCTTGCCCTTCGAGTCCCAGATGCGGTGCCCGTCGCCCTTGACGATGATCGGCACTCCGCTCTTCTCCATCGTCGACTGACGGGTGAAGTGCATCCAGAGATGATCCTTGGCCATGGCCTGGAGTTCGGCCTCGGACGGAGTCGTGCGGTGCGTGCTCATCTGGTCCCCCAGTTGTAGAGCTGCTTCTGCAGCTTGGCGTAGATGAAGGTCTCGGTCGACAGCACACCGTCGATCGGGCGGATGTGATCGTTGATCATCGCGAGGAGGTCCTCGTCGTCCTCGCACACGACCTCGGCGAGGATGTCGAAGGAGCCGACCGTGATGACGACGTAGTCGATGGCGGTGATCTCGGCGATCTGCTCCGCGACGACGCGGGTGTCGCCGGAGACGCGGATGCCGATCATGGCCTGACGCGGGAAGCCCAGCTGCATCGGGTCGGTGACGGCCACGATCTGCATCACCCCGGACTCGGTCAGGCGCTGCACGCGCTGGCGCACCGCCGCCTCGCTCAGGCCGACCTCGCGGCCGATGTCGGAGTACGAGCGCCGCCCGTCCTCCTGGAGCAGCTCGATGATCGTCTTCGCGACGCCATCCAGCGGAGGGTGTTTCTTCGAGTGCGGCATGATGCGATCTTCGCACTCGAGGCCGCGCTCTTCAACTGATTCCGCAGAGCAAATGGCTTCTCGGTCGTGAAACCGGAAGCTCAGCTCTCCAGCGGACCCAGCCAGGCGCTCGCGGCGGTCGCGTGCGCGGATTCGGGGTCGGAGGGGTGGAAGGCTCCCGCCAGGACGTCGCGGTAGAGGCGCGAGAGCTCGTTCGCGGAGAAGTACGACCCGCCGCCCGCGACGAGCATGGCCTGGTCGACGACGTGCTTCGCCATGGTGATCGCGCGATGCTTGACCCCGGACAGCAGGACGAACCAGCGGGCGCCGTTGTCGACGCGCTCGTCGACGTCGCGGGCGAGCGCGGCGATCTGAGGGGGGAGCGCGTCGTAGGCGAGTCCCATGTCGGCGATGCGCCAGCGGATGTCGGGGTCCTGACTGTATGCCGCACCCGTCTTCTTGGATCGGCGTGACGAGGCGGTGCGCACGGCGAGATCGAGCGCGCGACGCGCGATGCCGGTGTACACCGAGGCGAGCAGGATCTCGAACACCGAGAAGATGCCGAACACGATGGGGTCGGGTGTGGGTCCGGCATCGATGCGGCGGACGACGTGCGCGGCATCCGCGACGGCACCGTTCAGGCGGGTCGTCCGGCTCTGCGTCGCGCGCATGCCGAGGGTGTCCCAGTCGTCGCTCGTGGTGATCGCGTCGGTGCGCTCGACGAACGCGAACACGAGCTTCGGGGCATCGGCGCTCGTCGTGTCGAGGCCGTGCAGTCCGAGCTTCGTCCAGACCGGCGCGAGCGACGTGAAGATCTTCGTGCCGGTGAAGGCGTAGCCGCCGTCGCTCGTCGGCACCGCCTCGGTGTCGCTGCCGAACAGCACGAGGTCGTTGCCCGCTTCGCTGATGCCGAAGGCGAACACCTCGCCGGCGACGGCGCCGTCCTGCACGAACTCCAGGCCGGGGACGCCCCGGTCGGAGAACACCTTGGCGACCCCGGTCCAGACGAGGTGCATGTTGATCGCGAGCGCCGTCGCCGGCGCCGCCGTGGCGAGGCGCTGCTGCAGTATCGCCGCCTGAGCCAGGCACAGCCCCGCGCCGCCGCGCTCGGCGGGAACGAGGATCGACAGGTATCCCGCGGCGCGCAGCTCCGCGAGATCCTGCTCGGGGAAGGTGTTGTCGCGGTCATGGATCGGCGCCCGCTCGCGGATCCGCTCGAGCAGGTCGTCCGGCAGGTGCAGGGTCGGGTCGAACGGGTTCACGAGAGAGCCTCCTCGAGCTGGCGGAGCGTCTCCTCCGGTCTGTCGCGGTGCAGGGAGTGCCCTGCACCGGCGACCACCGACATGGTGATGAGCGGATTGGCGTCGAGCACGGCGACCGCGACGTCTCCGGTGAAGATGCTGTAGACGGCGGGGTCCGCGCCGATCACGTGCGTGGGCACCGTGAGTCGCGCGGCGTCGGCCGTGACATCCCAGGGCGTGTTCTGCACGCTCGTCTGCTCGACGGCCCACGCGCTCGCGCGGCGCACCGCGTCGACCTTGAGCTCGGCGTCCTGCGGATGCCACTGCGGATGCTCCTGCCGCACCAGCTCGACCCTGTTGTCGGCGAAGGCGCGTTCCTGGCTCCGGCGCACGACGGCCGCATCCCGTCCGTCGATGAGGATCGCCGGATCCCACAGCACGAGTCTGCGGGTCCAGTCGGGAGCGGATGCCGCGGCGACCGTGCTCGCGGCTCCGCCGAGGGAGTGGCCGACCACCGCATCCCAGGAGCCGCCGTCGTCGGGGAGCGTCTCGACGAGGTCCGCCGCGTACGCCGCGACGGAGTAGTCGAGAGCTCGCGGTGCATCGCCGTGGCCGCGCAGGTCGATCGCCGTCGCATGCCATCCGCTCTCGGCGAGCGCGGCGCCCACCCGCCACATGAGAGCGCCGGACGAGCCCAGTCCGTGCACGAGGAGGATGCGGCGATCCGATGCGGGATCGCCCCAGCTGATGCGGGGGAGGGTGAGCGGTGCGGCCATGCCCTCAGCCTACGACCGGGATACCGCGCGGCGGCGGGTCAGGACGGCGTGACCGTGACCGGCTCGGTGTCGGGGTGCGGGCTCGCGTCCCGACCGCGCAGATCGGGGAAGGACCTGACGAACACGATGGAGACGGCCAGCCCTGCCGCGGCGAACAGCGTGGCCGCGAGATACGCGCCACGGGGGTCCGTCGCGTCGACGAGGAACCCGGCCACGGCCGAGCCCGCCGCGGCGCCGATGAGCTGCCCGGTGCCCGCCCAGCCGAACGCCTCGGCGGTCTCGCTGAACTTCACGCTCGCAGTGGTGATCGCGAACAGCACGGCGAGCGCCGGGGCGATGCCGATGCCGGCGAGCACCAGGGTGCCGCCCAGCCAGAACACGTCGAGCGAGACCATCGTCAGTGCGAGGCCGACCGTGACGATCGCGAGGCGGCGTGCCATCGCCCACGGCCCGATCGGGATGTGCCCGAACGAGAGTCCGCCGGCAAGGCTGCCGACCGAGAAGACGGCGAGCACGAGCCCCGCGGCGAGGCTGCCGTGCTCGAAGGTCGCGACGACCCCGACCTCGACCGCCGAGCAGGCGCCGATCAGGAGGAAGCCGATCACCGTCGCGAGGAGCACCGGCGGCTTCAGCACGACCTTGCCGAAGGCGTTGCGGCTGCGCGGGATGCGCACGCGGCCGACTTCGGGGGAGAGGATGAACCAGGCTCCGCCGCCCACGAGCACGACCACGACGAGGAGCAGTCCCTCCGAGGTGCCGACCTGCGTCGAGACCAGGGTGATCACGACCGGGGCGAGGACCCAGATGATCTCCTGCAGCGAGGCGTCGAGGGAGAACAGCGGGGTGAGCTGCTTGGCGTTCACGAGCTTCGGGTAGATGGTGCGCACCGCAGACTGCACCGGTGGCGTCGAGAGACCGGCGATCATGCCGAGCACCATGTAGCCGGGGACGTTCAGAGGGAGGAGCGCGAGGCCCAGCACCGCGATCGCACAGACGGTGAGGGTGAGGGTGAGCACGCGGCGCATCCCCCACACGCCCATCCACCTGCTGGTGATGGGCCCGGCGACGGCCTGTCCCACGCTGGTGGCGGCGAGCACGAGGCCGGCGGATCCGTAGGAGCCCGTCTGCTGCTCGACGTGCAGGAGGATCGCGAGCGATGTCATGCCGTTCGGGAACCGCGCGGTCAGCTGTGCAGCGATCATGCGCGCCACTCCGGGCGTGCGAAGAAGGTCCCGATATCCCGCCACGGGTCAACGTTACCGGGCGCTACGGACGGTCGGCGAAGCGGCTCCTCGCCGACACGCCGCGACACGCCGAGACGACGATTCCACAGAAACTCGGATGTCCGAGGCCCCTCGTAACCTGCCCCCTGTGGATAGATCTCTCACAGGTGCTTCCCAGCCGCGATTTCATGCGCTTCTGCGACGTCGTCGGAGGGGCCGGGCCTGTGGAAGAAACGGTGGAGAACCTGTGTTGTATCAGTGGAGAGCGGTGGAAAACTACACGGATGTAACTACTACCCCTAGTGGTCACTCTGAATGTCCGTACCTATATGTAGTATTGAGATCCCGGTGAGGGTCTGCCGGAAAAACACCCGATGAACAACCGGGCCAGAGATTTGAGGGGAAGCGAAAAGATGTCGATCACGGTCTACACGAAGCCGTCCTGCGTTCAGTGCAACGCCACCTACCGGGCGCTCGACGCCAAGGGCATCGAGTACGAGATCCTCGACCTGTCGGAGGATCCGGCAGCTCTCGAGCAGGTCAAGTCGCTCGGCTACATGCAGGCACCCGTCGTCGTCACCGACGAGGGTCACTGGTCGGGCTTCCGCCCCGACAAGATCGACGAGCTCGCCTCGCGTCTGGCCTGATCCGCCATGAGCGCCGTCGCGACCGCTGCGCCGCTCCTGGTCTACTTCTCGAGCGCGTCGGGCAACACCGCCCGCTTCGTCGAGAAGCTCGGGCTCCCGGCCCGCCGCATCCCCCTTCTCCGGCAGCAGGAAGATCTCGTCGTCGACGAGCCCTTCGTGCTGATCACTCCCACCTACGGCGGGGGTGAGGGACGCGGCGTCGAGCGAGGTGCCGTGCCCAAACAGGTGATCCGGTTCCTCAACGACGAGCGCAACCGGCGCCACATCCGCGGAGTGATCTCTGCGGGCAACACCAACTTCGGCGAGTCGTTCTGTCTCGCCGGTGACATCATCAGCCGCAAGTGCCACGTGCCTCACTTGTATCGGCTGGAGATCTTCGGCACACAAGATGACGTGGATCGCGTGAGCGACGGATTGGAACATCAGTGGACAGCACAGTTGACGAGCAGGCAGTGACCGAGACGGTCGCCTTCAAGATGAACCCCAGCTACGAGGGGCTCGACTATCACGCGCTCAACGCGATGCTGAACCTGTACGACGCGAACGGCAAGATCCAGTTCGACGCCGACAAGCGTGCTGCGCGCGAGTACTTCCTGCAGCACGTCAATCAGAACACCGTGTTCTTCCACTCCCTCAAGGAGCGTCTCGACTACCTGGTCGAGAAGGAGTACTACGAGCCGGCCGTCATCGAGCAGTACTCGATGGAGTTCATCCAGAAGCTCAACGATCTCGCCTACGGCAAGAAGTTCCGCTTCGAGACCTTCCTCGGCGCTTTCAAGTACTACACGAGCTACACGCTCAAGACGTTCGACGGCAAGCGCTACCTCGAGCGCTTCGAGGATCGCGTCGTGATGACGGCCCTCGGTCTCGCCGGCGGCGACGAGAAGCTCGCGGTCGACCTCGTCGAGGAGATCATCTCGGGCCGCTTCCAGCCCGCGACCCCGACGTTCCTCAACTCGGGCAAGGCACAGCGCGGCGAGCTCGTCAGCTGCTTCCTGCTGCGCATCGAAGACAACATGGAGTCGATCGCCCGCGGCATCAACTCCGCACTCCAGCTCTCGAAGCGCGGCGGCGGCGTGGCACTGCTGCTCTCGAACATCCGCGAGGCCGGCGCGCCGATCAAGCAGATCGAGAACCAGTCCTCGGGCATCATCCCCGTGATGAAGCTGCTCGAAGACAGCTTCAGCTACGCCAACCAGCTCGGTGCCCGTCAGGGCGCCGGTGCGGTGTACCTCAACGCGCACCACCCCGACATCATGCGCTTCCTCGACACGAAGCGCGAGAACGCCGACGAGAAGATCCGCATCAAGACGCTGTCGCTCGGCGTCGTCGTCCCGGACATCACGTTCGAGCTCGCCAAGAACGGCGAGGACATGTACCTCTTCTCGCCGTACGACGTCGAGAAGGTCTACGGCGTTCCCTTCGGCGACATCTCGGTGACCGAGAAGTACCGCGAGATGGTCGACAACCCTCGTATCAAGAAGACGAAGATCAACGCGCGCGAGTTCTTCCAGACGATCGCCGAGATCCAGTTCGAGTCGGGCTACCCGTACATCATGTTCGAGGACACGGTGAACAAGGCGAACCCGATCAAGGGCCGCATCAACATGTCCAACCTCTGCAGCGAGATCCTGCAGGTGAACACGCCGACGACGTACAACGAAGACCTGTCGTACGACCAGATCGGCAAGGACATCTCCTGCAACCTGGGCTCGATGAACATCGCGCTGTCGATGGATGCCGACGACCTCGGCCAGACCGTCGAGACCGCGATCCGTGCACTGAGCGCGGTCAGCGACCAGAGCCACATCCGCTCGGTCCGCTCGATCGAAGACGGCAACGACCGCTCGCACGCGATCGGTCTGGGGCAGATGAACCTGCACGGCTACCTCGCTCGCGAGCACGTCTACTACGGCTCCGAAGAGGGCATCGACTTCACGAACATCTACTTCTACACGGTGCTGTTCCACGCGCTGCGCGCCTCGAACAACCTCGCCATCGAGCGCAAGCAGGCCTTCGACGGCTTCGAGGACTCGACCTACGCGTCGGGGGAGTTCTTCGACAAGTACATCGATCGCGCCTGGGTTCCCGAGACCGACAAGGTCAAGGAGCTCTTCGCCGGCAAGCACATCCCGACGCAGGCCGACTGGGTGGCGCTGAAGTCGTCGATCCAGGAGCACGGCATCTACAACCAGAACCTGCAGGCGGTGCCGCCGACCGGCTCGATCTCGTACATCAACAACTCCACGTCGTCGATCCACCCGATCGCGTCGAAGATCGAGATCCGCAAGGAAGGCAAGCTCGGTCGCGTCTACTACCCGGCCGCGTTCATGACGAACGACAACCTGGAGTACTACCAGGACGCGTACGAGATCGGCTACGAGAAGGTCATCGACACGTACGCCGCGGCCACGCAGCACGTCGACCAGGGCCTGTCGCTGACGCTGTTCTTCAAGGACACCGCCACGACGCGTGACATCAACAAGGCGCAGATCTACGCATGGCGCAAGGGCATCAAGACGATCTACTACATCCGTCTGCGTCAGATGGCGCTCGAGGGCACCGACATGACCGAGTGCGTCTCGTGCATGCTCTGATCGCCCCCTGAACACGAGAAACGACGAGGACATGACCCCCCACCCCCCGATCAAGCTGGTCGACAGCGTGCAGGCGATCAACTGGAACCGCATCATCGACGACAAGGACCTCGAGGTCTGGAACCGTCTGGTGAACAACTTCTGGCTGCCCGAGAAGGTGCCGCTGTCGAACGACATCCAGTCGTGGAACACGCTGACCCCCGACGAGCAGCTGCTCACGATGCGCGTGTTCACCGGCCTCACGCTGCTCGACACGATCCAGGGAACCGTCGGTGCCGTCTCGCTGATCCCCGATGCGATCACCCCGCACGAGGAGGCCGTGTACACCAACATCGCCTTCATGGAGTCGGTGCACGCGAAGAGCTACTCCTCGATCTTCTCGACGCTCGCGTCGACCAAGGAGATCGATGAGGCGTTCCGCTGGTCGACCGAGAATCCGAACCTTCAGAAGAAGGCTCAGATCATCATGGACTACTACCAGGGCGACGATCCGCTCAAGCGCAAGATCGCCTCGACGCTGCTCGAGTCGTTCCTGTTCTACTCGGGCTTCTACCTGCCGATCTACTGGTCGTCGAAGGCGAAGCTGACGAACACGGCCGACCTGATCCGTCTCATCATCCGCGATGAGGCCGTGCACGGGTACTACATCGGGTACAAGTTCCAGAAGGGTCTCGAGAACGAGACCGAGGAGCGCCGTCAGGAGCTGAAGGACTACACCTTCAACCTGCTGTTCGAGCTCTACGACAACGAGGTGCAGTACACGCAAGACCTCTACGACGGCGTCGGTCTGACCGAAGACGTCAAGAAGTTCCTGCACTACAACGCCAACAAGGCGCTGATGAACCTCGGCTACGAGGCGATGTTCCCCTCGACCGTGACGAACGTGAACCCGGCGATCCTGTCGGCGCTCTCGCCGAACGCCGACGAGAACCATGACTTCTTCAGCGGTTCGGGCTCGTCCTACGTCATCGGCAAGGCCGAGGCCACGGAAGACGACGACTGGGACTTCTGAGTCCCGTCGAACCGAGACGCCCGAGAGTACGACGAAGGGGCGGATGCCGCGGCATCCGCCCCTTCGTCGTTGCTGCGCCCCCTACGCCCGGTTCGCGCGGTAGTACTCCAGCAGCGCCCTGGTCGACGCGTCCTGGGCGTCGATCGCCGCGGCGTCGCCGCCGATCGCGGGCGCGATCTGCATGGCGAGCTGCTTGCCGAGTTCGACACCCCACTGGTCGAACGAGTTGATGCCCCAGATCGTGCCCTGCGTGAACGTGATGTGCTCGTAGAGGGCGATCAGCTGGCCGAGCACCTGGGGTGTCAGCGCCGGCGCGAAGATCGACGTCGTCGGGCGGTTGCCGGCGAAGGTGCGTGCGGCGACCAGCGCACCGGTGGTGCCCTCCGCCTCGACTTCCTCCGCCGTCTTGCCGAACGCGAGCGCCTTGGTCTGGGCGAGGAAGTTCGCGAGGAACAGCTCGTGCACATCCTGGTCGCCATCGCTCGACGGATACGCCGGGTTCACGAACGCGATGAAGTCGGCGGGGATGAGCCGGGTGCCCTGGTGGATCAGCTGGTAGAACGCGTGCTGTCCGTTGGTGCCTGGCTCGCCCCAGAAGACCTCGCCCGTGTCGGTCGTCACCCGGGTGCCGTCCCAGCGCACGGACTTTCCGTTGGACTCCATCGTGAGCTGCTGCAGGTACGCGGGGAAGCGGTTCAGCTGCTGCGCATAGGGCAGCACCGCGTGCGACTGCGCTCCGTGGAAGTTCACGTACCAGACGTTCAGCAGGCCCATCAGGATCGGGACGTTGCGCTCGAGCGGCGTGGTGCGCACATGCTCGTCGACCGCATGGAAGCCGGCGAGCAGGTCGCGGAAGACATCGGGCCCCAGAGCGACGGCGAGCGACAGGCCGATCGCCGAATCGACGGAGTAGCGGCCGCCGACCCAGTCCCAGAACCCGAAGGCGTTGGTGGGGTCGATGCCGAACTCGGCCACCTTGTCGAGGGCGGTCGACACGGCGACGAAGTGATGCGCGACGGCGTCGGCGCGGGCCTCGTCGTCATCGGCGATGGTCGCGGATGCCGTGAGCCCCGCCCACAGCCAGTCGCGCGCGAGCCGGGCGTTGGTCAGCGTCTCCAGGGTGGTGAACGTCTTCGACGCGACGATGAAGAGCGTCGTCTCGGGGTCGAGATCGGCGGTCTTCTGGGCGAGGTCCGTGGGGTCGATGTTCGACACGAACCTGGCCTCGATCCCGGCATCCGCATAGGGCTTCAACGCCTCGTAGACCATGACGGGTCCGAGGTCCGAACCGCCGATGCCGATGTTCACGACGTGGGTGACCCGCTTGCCGGTGATCCCGAGCCACTCGCCGTCGCGCACTCGTGTGGCGAACGCGCTCAGCGCCTCGAGCACGGACTGCACGTCGGCATCCACATCCTGGCCGTCGACGGTGAGCTCCGGGGAGGCTCCGGCCGGTCGCCGGAGCGCGGTGTGCAGCACCGCGCGGTCCTCGGAGGTGTTGAGGTGCGCACCCGCGAGCATCGCGGCGAACCGTTCGGCGACGCCCGTCTGCTCGGCCAGGCGGAGCAGGGCTGCGAGGACGTCGTCATCCACGAGGTTCTTCGACAGGTCGACGTGGAGATCGGCGAGCGGGAACGAGAGGCCCTCGGCCCGGGCCGCATCGGCGGCGAACCAGCCGCGCAGGTCGGGGCTGACCGACTCGCGCAGCGCGGCGAGCTCGGACCAGGCGGGAGTGTGTGTCGGATCAACGGGAGCGGTCATGGATCCACGGTACTGCCGTGCGGAGGGTTGCGCGCCCGTCGTGACGACCGCCCTCGTTCTAGGATGACTGCGATGACCGATACGGCCCCCGAGACCGCAGCCGACCGGCGGATCAGAGCCACTGTCACCCGCCGGTTCGTGCGCGACCCCTTCGTGATCGGCGTCGTCCTGCTCGTCGTCGCGATCACCTGGACCCTCGCCGGCGGCGACCTCGACTTCTTCCCCTTCCTGCTGATGCTGCTGGGGGGCTTCGGCATCGCGTTCTCGTTCGTGAACGCCACGATGGAGATGCGCCCAGAGCGCATCGGTGTCATCCTGCACGTCGTCGTCGCCGCGGTGCTGACCGCGACGATGCTCGTCGTGATCGAGTTCGACGGGGCCGAGCTCCTCGCCGATCTGCCGGAGCCCGCGCGCGCGATCGCCCTCGTGCTGCAGATCGCCGCGGGCCCCGCGACGGGATGGATCTGGCTCGGACTGCTCTCGCGCGTGACCGACCTGTTCCGGCGTCGCGACACGGCGAAGCGGCCGGCCCCCACTCCGCCCGCCTGGCAGCGGGAGGACGACGCCGACGGATCTCGCGTCGAGTTCCCGGCCGTGCCGCTGCGGATGCGGGCGCTGACGATCGCCATCGTCCTCATCGTCGTGGTCGTGGGGCTCGCGGGGGCCGCTCTGCTGATCGCCCTCGACGGGGCCGGCGTGCTCCTCGGCCCGAGGATCGCGATCCTCGTGGTCGGGGCGGGCCTGGCGCTTCCGGTGTACCTCGTCCAGCTGGCGGTCATCCGGCGCCGCACGCTCCCGTGCTCCGTCGCGTTCGGTGACGACGAGCTGCGGATCCGAGTGGGCACCGCGACGCACCGCATCCCGTTCGATGAGCTCGAGACGCTCGTCTGGCGGACGCGCAGCGACTACGCGAGGGTCGAAGTGCGGGGGACCGGAACGAAGGGGGCCGGAACCGAGGGGATCGGGGCGGTCGGAGCAGAGGGAGCGGCCGTGGATCTCTCGCTGATCGCCGGCCTCGCGAAAGCCCCCGCCGGGCGCACCTCTGAGCTCCCCGCGGTGCCGCGACGCGTCTTCCGCAGGCTCGAGCTCGCGGGCATGACCGTGCAGCGCACGCGTCGTGACGTGGTCGTTACCTTCCGGCGGGGTGTCTGAGCGATGACATGTCCGCGCCGAGGCGCGCGTGGAGGTACGGTTTTCACATGGGAAGACTGCGGTACGACGGCATCTCAGAGCCGATCCTCATCGACGATGGGACGCTCGCGCATCTGAAGGTCATCGTGGGGACGAAGCTGCGTCGTCAAGAGAGCTTCATGATGAGCTGGCGCCCGCGCGAGGGCGGTGACCCAGGACGCGTGACCGTGTGGGTCCACCCCGCGATCCCGCTGCAGTTCCTCTACACCAGCGCCGAGCCCCAGCACGTCGAGAAGCAGCGCATCGAAGACATGATGCGCTCTCTCAACGCGACCGGCGAGCTCGTCATCGACGACTTCGTCGAGTTCGGCAAGAACGAGGGCAGCCTCGTCGAGGAATGAGCTCGGCGGTGTGAGCTACTCCTCGACGTGAGCTACTCGGCGGGGTAGCCGTCGCCCGCCAGCAGTCGCGCGAGATGCGCGGCGTTGCGGGCTGCGGTCGCCGTCGTCTGGGCGACCTTCTCGGGGGTCTCCTCGAGGTCCTTGTAGTCGACGGTGTGCATGGCCTCGCCGTTCCAGTACACCGACCCCTGCGCCGGCACGGAGTATCCGATGTCGTTCAGGGACTGGAACAGGATGGCGGCGATGTGGTGCGCGCCGTCCTCGTTGCCGACGATGCCGGCGATCGCGACCTTGTCGAAGAGGATCGGGCGTCCCGCGTCGTCGGTCTCGCTCAGCTCCGCATCCAGGCGCTCGAGCACGCGCTGGGCGACGCTGGAGTGCTGTCCCATCCAGGTGGGGGTGAGGAAGACGAGGATGTCGGCGGCGTGGACCTTCTCGCGCAGCTGCGGCCAGCCGTCGCCCGCACCCATGTCCGCCTCCACTCCGGGGCTGATCGTGTGGTCGACGGCGCGGACGAGCTCGCCCGAGACGCCGTGCTCGCCGAGGGCCGCGAGAATCTGCTCGCCGAGCAGGTCGCTGCTCGACTCGGCGGGAGAGGGCTTGAGAGTGCAGGAGATGGCCAGTGCTGTCAGTGGAGTGCTCATACCCCGCACGAAACCACCATCGTCGCGCCGGGCACAGGGGGTTCCGTGCCCGGGGCGTGTGCGCTAGACGGTATCGTGGAACACGGCCGCTACGACAGGAGATCCCGTGATCCTCAGCTTCATCTTCTTCATGATCCTCTTCCTCGGAGGCATCTGGCTCATGGGGCTCGCTCAGTCGCTCGAGGACTTCCAGGCGATCGTGTTCATCGGCGGCCTGCTCATCACCAGCCTGTCGCTGGCGTTCATGATGCGCGCGGGAGGGTCCGCCACCCGCCGCAAGGACAACTGGTCGGGCAACGCCACCGAGTAGTGGGTCGCGGCGCAGTCAGCCGCGCTTCGCGAGTCTCGCCTCGAGATTCGCCTTCACCGCCGGCCACTCCGGCTCGATGATCGAGAATTCCACGCTGTCGCGCAGCGCGCCGTTGCGGTAGCGGCTCATCGCCCGCATCACGCCGTCCTGCTTCGCGCCCAGACGCTCGATCGCGGCGCGTGACTGGAAGTTCACCCACTGGGTCGTCAGCCCGACACGGAACACGCCGAGCTCCTCGAACGCGTGCCGCAGCAGCAGCAGCTTGGATTCCGCATTCGTGCCGGTTCCGTGCGCGGACGGCCGGTTCCATGTGTAGCCGATGTGCAGCCGGGGCGCGTCATCGTCGAGGTCGTAGTACGAGGTGAGCCCCAGCACTCGTCCGTCGGCGTCGAACGCCGTGAACGGGATCATCCCGCCGCTCTCGATCAGGCCGATGCGGCGCTCGATCTCGGCGGCGAGGCCCTCGGGCGAGGGCACCGAGGTGTACCAGGCGTTCTTCCACAGATCGCCCTCGAGCAGCGCCTCGAGCAGGCCGTCATGGTGCGACGGCTCGAGTGGACGCAGCTCGACGAGGCGTCCGGTGAGGGTGACCGTGGCGGGGGAGGTGCGAAAAGTCATGGGGCCATTCAATCAGCGCCGCGGGTGATGCGCGGTCACGCGCTCAGAGCCCGTTCGTCCCACTGCCCGTTGCCCATCCTCGCGCCGACGTAGGTGGTGTCACCGATTCGCAGGAGGAGGCGCCGATACGCGGCCACGATCTCGACGGTCACTCCCAGCTCGAAGGCCATGCTCGCCAGGTGCGTGCCGCGCAGCCGCTCGGCCTCGGCATACGCGGGAGCGGTGATGAGCAGCCGAGCCGCCCATTCGTCGGCGCGACGCTCCTGACGCGCGCGCAGCCCGGCGTCCGCCGTCGGCGTATGCCCGAGCACGGCGTGTGCTAGCTCATGGGCGAGCACGCTGCACGTCGCTCGCGCGGTGAGCCCCGGTGCCACGCGGATCGTCGCGGTCGTCGGCTCGTAGCCGCCGTAGGAGCGGCCCGGGCCCTCGACGAAGTGCAGTCCGTTGTCCTCGAGCAGGCGGAGGAGGTTCTCCATGGGTCCTCCTCGTCGCGGGTCGCGGGTCAGTCGTACAGGTCGTCGGTGTCGTCGTCGTGAGTCACGGGGGAGTCGAACGCGACTTCGGAGTCATCTTCTCGTCGACCGCGGACATCGGTGCGCGGGCGCAGAGGGGTGATCGTGGCACCCCTGCGTGCGGCCTCGGCACGCAGCCGCTCCTCGGCGCGACGGAGGATCAGATGGGGCTCGAGGTCGACGGCCGCGCAGACCGCGTAGACGATCGGAACCGGGATCGCGCGCTTGCCGGTGACGTAGTTGTCGAGCGCGCTCCGGGCGATGCCGATCTCCCGCGACATCGCGGCGATGCTGCTGCCGGCAGCGGCGATCTCGCCCCGGAGCTGTCGGCCGACTGCTGCGTTGAACTGCTCGCCCGGTGTCTTCACGTGAGTCACGATAGCACTGCGACGAAGCCAGTATGCCGTCATACCGGTGCGGTGCCCGCTTGCCCGGCGTCATGTGCGGCGATAGTGTCTACGGGTGACGACAGATGTGAGACGAATGATCGCATCCAGGGTGAGCGATGAACTGACCGCGTCCGGCAGGACGCCGCAGTGGCTCGCAGAGCAGGCGGGGATCAGCGCGAAGGCTCTTCGGAGCAAGCTGGCGATGCGGGCCGATTTCACGGTCGTCGACCTCGCCGACATCGCGCATGCGCTGGGCATCCCGGTGAGTGAACTCGTGCCACCGGAGCGCTAGCGTGGGCGTATGAAGACCATCCCCTTCGGATCCGCCACCGCCCCCGCCGTCGTCGCCGGAATGATGCGGATCGACGACAAGGACGACGCGCACATCCGCGAACTGTACGACAGCGCTCGCACAGCCGGCATCGACTTCTTCGACCACGCCGACATCTACGGGGGCGCGATGCACGTCTGCGAGGGGCGCTTCGCCGACGCGCTCGGCCTCTCCGCGAGCGAGCGCGACGAGATCGTGCTGCAGACCAAGTGCGGCATCAACCCGGCCGAGGGATCGTTCGACTTCTCGTACGAGCACATCATCCGGCAGGTGGAGGGATCGCTCGCGGCGCTGCGCACCGATCGTCTCGATGTGCTGCTCCTGCACCGTCCTGACGCGTTGGTCGAGCCCGAAGAGGTCGCCAGGGCGTTCGACGAGCTCGAGGCCGCGGGCAAGGTCAGGGCGTTCGGCGTCTCGAATCACACCCCGCGTCAGATCGACCTGCTGCGCACGGCGGTGACCCAGCCGCTGATCGCGAATCAGCTGCAGCTCTCGATCACGCACGCGCCGATCATCGCCCAGCCGATCGCTGCGAACATGTCGGGAGAGGATCAGAGCATCGTCCGCGACGGCGGAGGGATCGTCGAGTACTGCCGCATCAACGGCATCACGATCCAGGCATGGTCGCCGTTCCAGGGCGGGTTCTTCACGGGCGTGTTCCTCGGCGACCCGAACTACGCGGAGCTGAACGCCGTGATCGATCGTCTCGCCGCGTCGTACCGCGTCGAGCCGATCGCGATCGCGACGGCCTGGATCACGCGGCACCCCGCGAAGATGCAGGTGGTCCTCGGCACCACGACGCCCGACCGTGTGCGAGATGCCGCCGCCGGCGCCGACATCGAGCTCACTCGCGCCGAATGGTACGAGCTGTTCCGTGCGGCCGGGCACCTGCTGCCCTAGCCCGAGCGCCGTACGCGCGCGTCGTCTACCCTGAACTCATGCCGTTCCTGTTCACGATCCTCGTCATCGCCCTGATGGTCGGCGCGCTCGTCGACATCATCAAGCGCGACGACTCGCAGGTCAGGTATCTGCCGAAGATGGCGTGGATCATCATCGTGATCCTGCTGCCGCTGATCGGGAGCCTGCTGTGGTTCGCGATCGGGCGGGAGTACTCCGAGGCAGGTCTGCGCATCCCCCGGATGCGTGCGTCCGCACGGCCGACGAACAGGCGGCCGGATCCGGCTCCGACTCCTTCCATGCCGGTGGACACGCGGAGCACGGAGCAGCAGATCGCGGACCTGGATCGCGAGATCGAGGAATGGCGCCTGCGGCAGGAGATCGAGAGGCGCCGTCGAGAGGATGGCGACCCCTCGGCAGGATCGGGTTCAGCCCAGATCTAGGCGGCGGGCTGCGCGAGGTCGAACGATTCCCGGACGGCGTCGTCCAGCGACGGGTACGCGAACTCGAAACCCGCGAGCGTGAGCGTCTCGGGGATCACCCACCGGCTCTTCAGGATCAGCTCGGTCTCGGTGCGGATGCCGATCGCGCCGAGTTCCAGCATCCAGCGCCGCAGGGGAGGACCGAACCGGACGCCGAGCACGCGACGAACGGTCGCCATGAACTCGGCGTCGTCCGACGGGTTCGGAGAGGCCGCGTTGACCGGCCCCTCGAGGGAGGGCGTGACCTCAAGGAAGTCGATGATGCGTGCGACGTCCTCGACGTGCACCCAGCTGAACCGCTGCTCGCCACGACGCGCGCCGGGGCGGTGCCCGGTGCCGGCCGCCCGCCGCGCGGGGCCGATCGGCCAAGGGCCGTCGTGATGTGCTCCGCCCAGGCCGAGGCGGGCGAGGGTCCGGAGCGGACCGAGCACCCCTCCGTGGCCGAGCACGATCGCGCTGCGCAGTGCGACCCTCCGTGTCTGCGGGAGGTCCTCGGCGAACAGCGCGCGCTCCCAGGCCTTGGCGACCTCGACAGAGAACCCGGCGCCGAGGTCGCCCGACGACTCCGTCATCGGACGATCCTCCGCATGGCGGTAGATCGTCGCGGTCGAGGAGTTCACCCACAGCGGCGGCGGATTCGACGCCCTCGCGATGGCGGAGCCGAGCGACGACGTGGTGTCGAGGCGCGAGCGGAAGATCGCGGCGCGGTTCGCGGGCGTGTAGCGGCAGTTCACGCTCTTGCCCGCGAGACCGATCACGAGGGAGGAGCCGTCGACGGCGCGGTTGATCGCGTGCTGGTCGCCCCACGCGATGTCGGCGCCCGATCGCGAGATCGTGATCACCTCGCGCCCGGCGGCGCGCAGGCGGGGGATCAGATAGCTCCCCATGAAGCCCGTGGAGCCGCCGACCACGACGGGCCCGGCGGGCAGCGGAGCGGCATCGGTCACGGAGTCTCGCTCTCGATCGTGTAGGTGAAGAAGCCGGTGTACTCGTAGACGCGACCGAGCAGCGGGGCGTCGATCGTCATGTTCACGTGGTGGCGCTCGCGCTCGGCGTCCCAGCGCTCCACCAGCCGGATCCGCGGGCGGAGGAACCGGGGTGCCGCGAGGCGCAGACGACCGAGGCGCAGTCCGACGCGCCGGATCGTGAGCACGACCGCCTCGTCGCGCACATCGATGTCGAACGTCGTGACGACGGTCCGATGCGGACCGATCTCGTTGCGCAGGATGCGGTTCGCGCCGAGGACGACGACGTCGGGCATGACCCAGGTGCGCCCTGGGAGCTCGAAGTGCCGGACGGCGACGGCCGTGCCGTCGACCGTGCGGTTCTCGATGCGGAAGGGGACGTCGCGCTCCCAGCCCGCGAACGCGACACCGAGGGCCTCGGCGATGCGGAAGACGGGCCACAGCCAGCGGTGGCGGGAGCCCGCGCTGGTGAACACACCCGTGCCGACTCCGACCTGACCGTCGGGGATGGTGCGGAAGTACCACGCCGTCTTCGGATGCAGTTCCGAGATGCGCGCGCCCAGTGCGCGCTCGTACGGCGAGAGGGTGGTCGTGTCCGCAGCCGTCATCGTCTCACCTCACGACGAGGAGTCGCGGAGTCTGACCAGACGCTCGTGGCCGGTCTCCTCGAGCTCGGCGATGTCCTCGCGCGACTTCACGAAGTCCGAGAAGGAGCGGTACCCCAGGGCCTTCTCGCTGAAGGACGGGTCCATCCGGCGCATGTGCGTCTTCACCGCGGAGCTGTGCAGCCACTCGTCGGCATCCGTCTTGTCGTGGCCGAGACGCAGCGCGCGCTGCAGCAGCTCGGTCGCCTCGCTCTGCTCGGTGGACTCGCCCGTGTCGACGACCGCGGACTTCGCCGGGGCTGCGGCCGCGGACTGCGTCTGCGCGGGTGCGGACTGCGTCTGGGCGGGAGCCTGCGTCTGCGCGGGCGCCTGGGCCTGTGCCTTGGCCTTGGACGTCTTGGTCTGGGTGCGGGACTTCGCCTTCGCCGCCGGCTCGGGCTCCGTCACCGGCTCCGCGACGGTCTCGACGACCTCGGCGACCGGCGCGGGGGCGGCGGCGCTCTTGCTCGGGCGCACGACGCCGGGCAGAGAGTCGTACGCCTCGAACTCGTCGCAGGCCGCGGCGAGCGACTTCGCGGTCGACCCGGCCACGCCCACGCCGATCACGTAGCGGCCCAGTCGCTTGCAGCGCTGGGCGAGGGGGACGTAGTCGCTGTCGCCGGCGACGATCACCACGTGGGTCAGGTCCGGCAGCCGGAACATGTCTTCGACGGCGTCGACGGCGAGACGGATGTCGGCGCCGTTCTTCGCGTAGGCGGCGGCGGGGAACAGCTGCACGAGGTCGACGGCGCGGGCGACGAGCTGCGACCGGTACACGGCGTTCACCGGCGACGACCAGTCCGCGTACGCCCGGGTGAGCACCAGGGTGCCGAACGAGGCGGCGTAGTCGATGATCGCGCCCACCTCGATCATCGCGCGGGACAGCCGCTCGGTGACATCGGGGTCGGACGGGTTCTCGGTGATCCTCTGGCGGTCCTTGCCGTAGGCGTTCCGCCCGTGGACACGGTCGTACCAGGAGATGACGATGTTGTCGAAGTCCAGGTAGACGGCGACGCGGGCGTCGGGAGCCTCAGCCACGGTCTGCCTCCTCGCCGGGGTAGCGCACCCCGATCTGGGAGCGGATCTCGTCGAGGGTGCCCATGATCGCGACACTCTCGGCGATGGGCAGCAGGTCGCCCTCGAGCACGCCGTCGCGGACGAGGCGCTCCGCGGCGTGGGCCTGGTACTGCATCCCCCGACCCTCGACCTCGGATTCGTACTCCTCGATGACCGTGCCGTCGGGCAGGACGACCCGGAACGTGGTCGGCACGTACCAGACGCGGTCGATGTCGATGCGCGCCGCCGTGCCCACGACGGTCGCGGCGTTCGCGCCCGCGGCCCTGGACGACGAGAGCGTGGTGGAGATCGCTCCGCCCGCGTGCGTCATGACGGTGGCGACCTCGGCGTCGGCGCCCGTCTCGATGAGACGGCCGACGGCACGGATGTCGGTCGGGGCACCCAGGATGTCCCACACGAAGGAGATCGGGTAGATGCCGAGGTCGAGCAGTGCGCCGCCGCCGAGCTCGAGCGCGTTGAGACGGTGTGCGGGATCGCTCGGCAGCAGCTGCGTGTGGTCGGCGGTCACGGCTCGGATCTCGCCCAGCGTGCCCGCGGCGATGATCTCGCGGATGCGGACCATGTGCGGCAGATAGCGCGTCCACATCGCCTCCATCACGAGCAGACCCCGCTCGGCGGCGAGCCGCTGCAGGTCTTCCGCCTCGGCATGGTTGAGCGTGAACGGCTTCTCGACGAGCACGTGCTTTCCCGCCTCGAGTGCGAGCCTCGCGTTCTCGTGGTGCATCGGATGCGGCGTCGAGACATAGATGATGTCGACGTCGGGATCCGCGACGAGAGCCTCGTACGAGGGGTGCGCCCTGGCGATGTCGAAGCGTGCGGCGAAGGCGTCGGCCGACTCCTGCGACCGAGAGCCGACCGCGACGAGATCGAGCCCCGCGGTGCGCAGATCGGATGCGAACGCGCCGGCGATGCCGCCGGTCGCGAGGATTCCCCAACGAAGACCAGTCATCCTCTCAGCGTAGGGGGTGCGACCGACGCGCGGGGTGTTCAGGTCAGGGCGGCCGCGGTTCGCGGCGAGACGAGCGGGAGCACCTGGGCGGCGATCCGCTCGAGTTCCTCGTCGAGGGGCGACGCCTGGATCAGGAGCAGCGTGATGCCGGCATCCGCGTACGCGTCGATGCGCTCGGCCACCTGCTCCGGCGTGCCGACGAGGTTCGGACGCAGGCCGCGCGTGCCGACCGAGTACTCACGACGGGTGAGCTCGAGCGACAGCTGGGAATTGCGCTGGAATTCCTCGAACGAGGCGTAGCCGGGCGAGTCGGGGTCGACGGTCGTGATCCGATCGAGCTCGCGCTGCGCCTCGGCCTCGGTGTCGCGCACGATCACGTACGCCGGCATCCCGAACTCGGCGATCGGGCGGCCGTGCAGCCGCTCGGAGCGGGCGTTCATGTCGGTCACGTTCGCGCGGACCTCGTCGAGCGTGCCGCCGTGCATCACGTAGGCGTCGGCGAAGCCGGCGATCGACTCGCGCCCCGCCTCGCTCTCGCCACCCGCGAAGACGACCGGATGACTCGACGGCTTGGGCTCGACGATGGTGCCCTCCAGTGTGTAGTGCGCGCCGTCGAAGGAGAAGGGCGTCTGCTCCCACAGGCCGTTCAGCACGGCGACGAACTCCTCGGCCTGCACGTAGCGCTCGTCGTGGGTCGTGAACCGCCCGCCGAACTGCCGGGCCTCCTCGGCCCACCAGGCCGCGACGACGTTGAGGGAGACCCGACCGGGCGCGATCCGGTCGAGCGTGCCGACGGTCTTCGCGAGCACCGCGGGGAGGTGGAACCCGGGACGCACGGCGGTCATCACGCGCAGGCGCTCGGTGACCGCGAGGATCGCCGCCGACAGCGACCAGGCCTCGAGACTCGGCGCATCGATGCCCTTGCGATCGTTGAGGTACAGCTCGGGGACGAGGGTGGTGTGGAACCCGAGACGATCCGCCCTCACCGACACGTCGCGGATGTAGTCCCACGTGGCGGCCATGCGCCCCTCGTCGGCGACGTTGCGCAGGAACCCTCCGTACACGGGGGTCCAGTATCCGAGATCGATGGCCATGGTGGTCCTTCCGTCAGGTCAGGGCGAGCGCCCGGTCGAGGTCGGCGATGAGGTCGGCCGCGTCCTCGAGTCCCGCCGACAACCGGATGGTGGTGGGCGAGATGCCCGCCGCATCACGCTGCGCCGCGGTGAGGTGGGAGTGCGTCATGGACGCCGGGTGGTTCACGAGACTGCGGGCATCGCCGATGTTCGCCACGAGACGGATCACGCGCAGCGCATCGATCACCCTGGCGACGCTCGCGTGCGTGTCGGCACCGCGGGGGACAACGAGGTCGAACGAGAACACCGACGGGCCGCCGCGGGGCAGGTAGCGCTCGGCGAGCGCATGCCAGGGGGTGCCGTCGAGGCCGGGGTGGTGCACCCGCGCGACGGCCGGATGCTGCTGCAGGTGCCGCGCGAGCGCGAGCGCGGTGGCGCTCTGCCGGGACACGCGCAGGTCGAGGGTCTCGATGCCCTGCAGGATCTGCCAGGCGTTGAAGGGCGAGAGCGACGGGCCCAGATCGTGCACGTACTTCGACTTCACGAGTGCCGCGAACGCCTGGCCGATGCCGAACCGCTCCCACAGCGTGAAGTCGCCGACGCGGGCGTACGGCTCGGTGAAGTGCGGCCAGCGGGCAGGCTCCCGCCCGGCGTCGAACGTGCCCAGATCCACGACGACGCCGCCCAGGGACGTTCCGTGCCCGCTCAGGAACTTGGTCGCGGAGTGCACCACGAAGTCGGCGCCGTGCTCGCCCGGTCGCACCAGGTACGGGGTGCCCACGGTGTTGTCGATCACCAGCGGCACTCCCGCGGCGTGGGCGATGTCGGCGACCGCACGGATGTCGAGGACCTGAGCGATCGGATTCGCGATCGACTCGGCGAAGAGCACTCGCGTCTCGGGGCGGATCGCCGCCCGCCACGCCTCGGTGTCGTCCTGATCGACGAAGGTCACCGGGATGCCGAAGTCGTCGAAGGTCTCCTGCAGCAGGTCGACCGTGCCGCCGTAGAGCTGGGTGGCGGCGACGATGTGCCCGCCGCGACCGACGAGCGCGAGCAGCGTCACCGCGACCGCAGCCTGCCCGGAGGCGACCGCCACCGCGGACGCGCCGCCCTCGAGCGCCGCGACGCGCTCCTCGAGCACCTGCTGGGTCGGGCTCGCGTTGCGGCTGTAGAGGTTGCCCGCCGCGCGCAGCGCGAACAGGTCGGCGGCCTCGGCGAGCGATCCGAACTCGTAGGCCGCGGTCTGGTAGATCGGCGGGACCGCGCTGTTCTGCGGAGTGCCGGGGACGTATCCGGCCTGGATCTGGCGCGTGGAGAACCCGGTCATGCGGTCGCCACCGAGGCCGTCCGGTACGCGCGGACGAGCGGTGTGCGGACGTCTCCGCCGCGCAGCCGCTCGAGCCACTGCACGAGCGCGGCCGCGACGCTGCGGTGCGTCTGGTCGTTCAGAGCGTCGTGCAGACCGTCGACGGTCTCGAGGATCTCGAGGTCGGGCACGCTGCGGAGGGCGGTCGACACGGCGGCGATCGGCGACACCGGGTCGGCTCCGCCATGGATCGCGAGCACCGGAACCTCCACGGCCGCGAGATCGGCAGGCGCGGGCAGCGGTTCGGCCACCGCGACGTCGACCGACGTCGCCTCCGCCGCGAGGACGCCCAGGTGCAGAGGGCACGCGGTGCGCTCCTCGGCGGACGGCAGGTCGAGCTCGGCATCCACCAGGGTGCCGGCGACGACGGCCGCGTCGACGGAGGCGCCCTGCGCGACGAGGCGCAGGACCGCGGATGCTCCGGCATCCGCGCCGACGAGCACCCTCGGGGCGTCCGTCGTCGCGCCGAGCCAGGCGCTCGCCGCATCCGCATCCTCTTCGAAGACGGCGACGGTGTAGCCGTCCGCGCTCAGTCGGCGGCCGAAGCGCTCGTACACGCCGGCGCGCTCGCCGCGTCCGGTGACGACGGCGAGGCTGCCGCGAACGCGCGCGGACGGCGTCCACAGCGTGGGGGAGGAGGTCGAAGTCATACCGCCCATCCTGTGCGGGGAGGGCGGGGCCGCGTTCCGATGTGTCGCCGTGTTGCGGTCCGTGTCGCTCGACTGCCGTGCGGATTGTGGGCCCTGTCGTCGCGCTCCTAGCTTCGCTTGCATGACCCGACGACCTCGCGCCGCACTGTTCGCCGCCGCCTCCCTCGCCACCCTCGCCCTGGCCGGATGCGCCGGTGCCACCGCCGCGCCCTCCGATTCCGCGGGCCCCACCTCGCTCACCTGGGGGTGGGCGCTGCCCACCAGCTGGGACCCGGTGACCTCGACGGCCGGATGGGACACGCACGCCCTCGCCCTCGTCTACGACGGGCTCACGCAGCTGGACACCGAGGGGCAGGTCGTCCCCGGCCTCGCCGAGAGCTGGGAGTACAGCGACGACGGCACCGCGATCACCTTCCACCTGAGGGAGGGCGCCGAGTTCACGGACGGGACGCCCGTGACCGCCGATGCCGTGAAGCAGAGTCTGGAACGGGGCCGCGATCAGGAGAATTCGACGCTCGCGGGGCAGCTGCGCATCGTGGTGGGCATCGATGCCGTCGACGAGCAGACCGTGACCGTGCATCTCGACCAGGCGGATTACCAGGTGCCCTACCTGTTCGCCGGCAAGACGGGCTTCATCGTGAATCCCGCGGCCTTCGACGATGTCGGAGCCCTCGCGACGCAGCCGGAGGGCTCGGGGCCGTTCGCCCTCACCGAGTTCGTGCCGAACGCGCACGCCGATCTGGAGAAGAACGACGACTACTGGAACGCCGACCACATCTTCATCGACGACTTCTCGATCGTCCCCGTCACCGACCCCGCGACGGTCGTCGCCGGGGTCTCGTCCGGCCAGTGGGACGTCGCCATCGTCCCGCCGGCGCAGGTCCAGGGCGCCGAGGCCGCGAACCTCGAGGTCGAGACCATCAAGGCGCTGACCGTGCGGGCGCTCGACGTGAACAGCACGGTCGCTCCGTTCGACGACCAGAGGGTGCTGCAGGCGATCAGTCACGCCACGGACCGACAGGCGCTGGTTGACGCGGCGTACTTCGGTCAGGGGACGCCGAACTGGCAGCCCTTCCCCGACGGCTACGTCGCGCACAGCCCTGAGCTCGAGGATCTGTACCCGTACGACCTCGACGCCGCGGAGGAGCTGTTGACCGAGGCGGGATATCCGGACGGACTCACGATCACCCTCTCGCTCACCGAGGACGACACCGCGCTCGCCGAGGTGCTGCAGGCCCAGTGGGCGAAGGCCGGCATCGACGTCACGCTCGACGTCCTGCCCGCGGCGGCCGTGGCGCAGAACTACGTGCAGCGCACGCTGCCCTTCGTGCTCGACAGCTACTCGGGACGCCAGTCTCCGCTGCAGGGGCTCGAGGTGCTGTACGGCACCGAGGGACTGATGAACCTCGGACGTCAGACGCCGCCGGAGCTCACCGCGGCCATCGACGCGGCCAGGGCGACGCCCACCGACGCCGACGACTACGCCCAGAAGGTCCAGGACGCCGTCGAGGTGGGCGTGAGGCTGCAGCCGAACACCTTCCTGTTCAGCTGGCCGCGCATCCTCGTGCACCCCGAGAAGGTGACCGGCATCCGGCACTGGCTCGACGTGCAGCGCTGGGAAGACGTGAAGGTCGACGGCTGAGCCGATCATGACGACCGTGACCACCACCGCCGTGACCACAACCGCCCTGACCACCACCGCGGCGACCACCGCCGCCGTGACCACCGAGGCGCCCCGCGCGCCCGACATCGACGAGGCCGCCGCGCCTCGCGCACCGTGGCCGGTGCTCCGCTCCGTCGTCGCGACACTGCTCACGGCGGTCACGGTCTTCGTCCTCGCCACGTTCGCGACCTTCGCGCTCGGCGCGGCGAGCGGATCGGACCCCGCGGCCGTCGCCCTCGGCGAGGTCGCGACGCAGGCCGACGTCGATCGGCTGAATCACCAGTTCGGTCTCGACCGACCGTTCCTGGTGCGCTACGTCGACTGGATCGGCGGCGCGATCGGCGGCGACCTCGGGAATTCGTGGTTCACGACCATCCCGGTGGGGGACAGCATCGCGCAGGCGTTCCCGGTGAGCCTGTCGATCGCGGCGGGCGCCACCCTGGTCGCCCTCGTCTTCGGATTCCTCGGCGGCGTGCTTGCAGCGGTGACCCGCGGCGGTGCGATCGACCGGGTGATCACCCTGCTCAGCACCGTGGCCGCGACGGTTCCCGCGTTCGTGGCCGCGATCGGCCTCATCCTGCTGTTCTCCTACGCGATCCCCGTGTTCCCCGTGGCCGGGTACACGCCGCCGGAGAGGAGCATCGCGGCCTGGCTGACGTGCCTGGTCCTGCCGTCGGTGGCCCTCAGCCTCGACGCCGGTGCCGACATCGCCCGACAGCTGCGCACCTCGCTCGTCGGCACCCTCGGTGAGAACTTCATCGTCGGCGCCCGCGTGCACGGTCTCGGCCCGGGGCGGATCGTGTTCCGGCACGCGCTGCCGATCGCCTCGGGCCCGGCACTCTCGGCGCTGGGCGTGCATGCGCCGCGGTTGGTCGGCGGCGCGGTGATCACCGAGGTGATCTTCGGGATGCCCGGACTCGGCCAGCTCGCGAACCGGGCGGCGCTGCAGGGTGACGTCCCCGTCGTACAGGGGGTCCTCCTCGTCACGATCGCGGTCATCGTCGTGGTGGGCGCGATCCTCAACATCGTGATCTCCCGCACGGCCGGAACCGAGAGGAGTGCCGCATGACCGCCCTCGACGCACGCACCGGACGGGTCGCATCGTTCGCCGGACTCCGGGGGACGGGATGGGCGACCAGGGCGGCGCTGCTCGTGCTGCTCGCCGTCGCCGTCCTCGCGGTGGCGGGCCCCGCGCTCGCCCCTCAGGACCCGCTCGCGCAGAATCCCGCCGCGGCGCTGCAGGAGCCGAGCCTGACGCACCTGCTGGGCACCGACTACCTCGGCAGGGACGTGCTCTCGAGACTGTTCGCCGGCGCGCCCGCCTCTCTGCTGAGCGCCGTGTCCGCCGCGCTGATCGGCCTGGTCCTCGGCGCGGTGCCCGGAGCGCTCAGCGCGTTCGTGCCGCGCGTGGCCGAGTGGCTGTCGCTGCGGGCCGTCGACGCCCTGCTGGCGCTGCCCTTCATCCTCTTCGCGATCGTGTTCGCCGCCCTGCTGGGCAACGGTCTCGTGCAGGCGACGCTGGCCATCGGCATCCTCGTCGCGCCCGGCTTCTTCCGCATCGCGCGCGCCGCGACCCTGCGGGTGCGGGATTCGCAGTACATCGATGCGGCCGGCTATCTCGGGGCGTCCTCGTGGTGGATCCTGAGCCGTCACGTCTGGCGCCAGGTGGCCCCGACCCTCGTGGTCGCGTCGGTCTCGGCCCTCGGCGGGGCGCTGCTGGCCGTCGCCTCGCTGACCTTCCTCGGAATCGGGGTGCAGCCACCGGCACCCACCTGGGGCGGGATGCTGTCGAGCGACCTTGGCTACCTCGGCCAGCGCCCGTGGGGGCCCGTGGCCCCGGCGCTCGCGATCATCCTCACGGTCGGCGCGCTCAACCTCGTGGCGGATGCCGCCAGGGATGGTCTGGCGCATGACTGATCTCCGTTCCCTCGAGCGCCCGTCGCTGCCGCCCTCCTTCGACGAGGCATCGCTCGCGCGACCGGCGATCGCCGCAGCCACCGACCTGGTCGTCAGCGCTCCCGACGGCACCGAGCTGGTGCAGGGCGTCTCCGTGTCGGTGCGCCCCGGCGACGCTCTCGGCATCGTCGGCGAATCGGGCAGCGGCAAGACCCTCACCTGCCGCGCCCTGCTGGGCATCCTCCCCGCAGGGCTGTCCGTCACCGGGGGCTCGGTGCAGATCGACGGCCTCGATCTCACGCAGGCCGGCGAGCGGGAGTGGCGTCAGGTGCGCGGCACGCGGATCGGCGCGGTCTTCCAGGACCCCGCCTCGTACCTGAACCCGGCCATCCCGGTCGGGGCGCAGCTCGAGGAGACGCTGCGCGTGACCGCCCGTGTGCCGCGACGACGGGCCAGGGCACGGGCGCGCGAGCTGCTCGACGACCTCGGCATCCGCCGCGTCGACCTGGTCCTGCGCCAGCGCGTCGCGCAGCTCTCGGGCGGCATGCTGCAGCGCGTGCTGATCGCGATGGCGCTCGCCGCCGACCCCGCCGTGCTGATCGCCGACGAGGCGACGACCGCTCTCGACGTCACGGTGCAGGCCGAGCTTCTGGAGCTGCTGCGACAGCTCCGCCGGGAGCGCGACCTCGCGCTCATCCTGGTCTCGCACGACCTCGCCGTCGTCGCGCAGGTCTGCGAGCGCGTGCAGGTGTTCCGCGACGGCCGGGTGGTCGAGGCCGGCGCGACATCGCGGGTGCTCCGGGCGCCCGCCCACCCCTACACCCGTGAACTGCTCAGCGCGCACGCCGCGTACGGACTCGAGAGGTTCCTCGTATGACGCGCACCCCGCTCCTCCGACTCGACGATCTGTCGGTCGACTACGGCGCCGTCCGGGTGCTCGACCGCATCTCGCTCTCGGTGCACCCCGGCGAGGTCGTCGGCGTCGTCGGCGAGTCGGGCTCGGGCAAGACGACGCTCGCCAAGGCGGTGCTGCGCGCGGTCGACAGCGCCGCCGGCTCCCGGATCCTCGTCGACGACCGCGACGTGACGCGCCTGCGTGGCCGCGGCCTGCGGCTCTGGCGCCGGGCCGGCGTCGTGCAGTACGTCTTCCAGGATCCGCTCCGCTCGCTCGACCCCGGGGTGCGCGTCGCCGACTCGATCGTCGAGGGCCTCCGCATCGCGAAGGTCTCGGCGCAGGAGTCGCGCCGTCGTCGCGCGGCGGCGCTGGAGGCCGTGGGGCTGGACGAGGACCTCCTGATGCGGGTGCCCGCCGGCCTCTCCGGCGGGCAGCGGCAGCGGGCCGCGATCGCCAGGGCCCTCGTCGTCGAACCTCGCCTGCTGCTGCTCGACGAGCCCGTGAGCGCACTGGACGCCGCGAGCCGCGACCGCGTGGTCAAGGCCCTGATCGCCCTGCGCGACGCGCGTGGCGGCGACATGGCGATGCTCGTCATCTCGCACGACATCGGCTCGCTCGCCGCCATGAGCGACCGACTGGTGGTGCTCGACCGCGGGCGCATCGTCGAGGATGGCCCCACGCGGCGCGTGATCTCGCGCCCGGAGCACCCCTACACCCGTCTGCTGATCGACTCCGTCCCCCTCATCCACACACCCACCGCGAACCGACCTTCGCCCGTCCCCGCCAGGAGCTGACGCCATGCCCATCGAGATCCTCGGAATGATCGCCACCACTGCAGGGTCGGAGTCGAAGGCGGTGGAAGGACCCGTCGTCGACGCCGCGTACGTGCGGGAGTTCTCGCGCGCGCACGAGGAATCCGGCTTCGACCGGGTGCTGATCGGCTACAGCGCCAGCTCACCCGACGGGTTCGCCGTGGCGGCCGCGGCGCTGCACGCCACCGAACGGCTGAAGGTGCTCATCGCCCATCGACCGGGTTTCGTCGCGCCGACCGTCGTCGCGCGCAAGCTCACCACCCTCGACCACCTCACCGGCGGCGGACGGGTGGCGATCCACCACATCACCGGAGGCAGCGAGGCCGATCAGCGTCGTGACGGAGACTTCAGTGCGAAGTCCGATCGCTACCGTCGCACCGGCGAGTTCATCGACGTGCTCCGACGCACGCTCACCTCCGACGAGCCCTTCGACTACGAGGGCGACTTCTATCGCGTGCAGGGGGCCTTCTCGGCCGTGAAGCCCGCGACCGAGGCCGGCATCCCGATCTTCTTCGGCGGGCTCTCCGACGGTGCGGTCGACGTCGGCGCGGGCGGGGCCGACGTGTACATGCTGTTCGGAGAGCCGCTGGCCGAGGTGGCCGAGAACATCCGCGTGATCCGCGCGGCGGCGGCCGCGCGAGGTCGCACCGTCGAGTTCAGCCTCTCGACCCGCCCGATCATCGGCCCCACCGAAGCTGAGGCCTGGGAGAGGGCCGACCGGATCCATGCCGCGACCGCGGCGCTGATCCGCGACAGGGAGTCGGGCGACACCCTGTCGTTCGCGCGCCCCCTGCAGCGCGAGCAGAACGCCGTGTCGGCCGACCGCCTGCAGCAGGCAGCCCAGCGCGGTGATGTGCACGACGAGCGCCTGTGGCTGGGCATCACGAAGCTCACGGGCCCGTCGGGCAACTCCACGGCTCCGGTGGGCACACCCGCTCAGGTCGCCGAGGCGCTGCTGAAGTACTACGACCTGGGCGTGACGCGGTTCCTCATCCGCGGTTTCGATCCGCTCGGCGACGTGCGCGAGTGGGGAGACGAGCTCGTTCCCGCGCTCCGCGAGGGCGCGCGGCTCCGAGACGAGGCGCGCACAGCACGAGAGACCGGCGCAGCCGACGAGGCGCGCGTCGCCTGACCACGCTCCCTACGGGACGAGCACGATCTTGCCCGAGGCGGCGCCGGACTCCATGAGCTCGTGGGCCCGTGCCGCCTCGGCGAGGGGGAGCTCGGGGCCGAGTTCGATCGTGAAGTCGCCGGCGGCCAGCAACTCGACGGTCGCAGCGAGCGCCTCCGCCCGCCACTCGAGTTCCTGCGCCGACAGGGGCTCGGGCGAGCCGCCGGAGAAGGCGCGGATGCCGAACGACGCCGCGTCGGGGCCGCGCACGATCGTCGCGATGCGGTCGCGGTCGGCGACGAGCTCGAGGGAGACCTCGATGGCCTCGTCGGTGCCCGCGCAGTCCAGTGCCACCGTCACCCCGTCCGGGGCGGCGTCGCGCACGCGGTCGAGCAGTCCGTCACCGTAGGCGACGGGGATCGCACCGAGTTCACGCAGCTGCTCGTGCCGCGCAGGGCTGGCGGTCGCGACGACGGTCGCGCCCCAGGCGACGGCGAACTGCACAGCCGCCTGCCCGACGGATCCGGACCCGCCGTGCACGAGCACCACGTCGCCCTGCGCGACGCCGAGCGAGCGGAGGGCCTGGAACGCGGTCCCTGCGGGGATGCCGATGCCGGCGCCCTCGGCGGAGGTGACGGAATCGGGCAGCGCGACGAGCTTCTCGACCGAGACGGCGAGGTGGCTCGCGTACGTGCCGACCGTGTCGCGGATCGCCACGCGGTCGCCCACGGCGAAGGTCTCGACGCCGTCGCCGACGGAGTCGATCACGCCCGCGCCGTCGAAGCCCACACCCCGCGGCTCGGTGATCGGCGGCGACGGACGCTTCGCGCTGCGCAGCTTGGCGTCGATCGGGTTCACTCCGGCGGCCTCGATGCGCACCACCGCCTCGCCGCTGAGCGCGATCGGGTCGGGGACCTCGATCAGGTGCAGCACATCAGGGGAACCGAACTCCGTATAGACGATCGCGCGAGCCATGCGTCCAGGCTACCCCCGCGTCGACAGCGCCTTCATGATGCGCTGCGGCGAGACGGGCTGGGCGGTGCCGAGTCGCTGCGCGAACACGCTCACGCGGTACTCCTCGAGCAGCCACCGCGTCTCGACCAGTGCGGACGGCGCATCGGCGGGGAGCGGGATCGCGCCTCCGGCGTCCTCGAACGCGCTCGCCATCCGCTCGTACTCGGTCATCCGGGCACGGTCCTTGCCCGGCTCGCTCGACAGCGTCTTCAGCCGCTCGAGCATCCCGTCGAGGTAACGGGGGAAGTGCGAGAGGCGGTCGACGCCCGCGGCCGAGACGAACCCCGGGTGCAGCAGACCCGACAGCTGGGTGCGGATGTCGTTGAGAGGCCCGAGCAGCGCGAGCGAGTTCTGCGACCGGATGCCGCGTTCGACGTCGCGGGTCTTCGTCAGGATGCGCGCGACGAGCGACACACAGGCGAAGAGCGCGTCGACGAGCGCCGCCGACACCGCCTCGCGCACGCGCACGAACTCGGCCTCCGTGCGGACGATACCGCCCGGCACGGTGCGATCGATCACGTTCTGCACGACCGCGGCCCGGCAGTCCTCGATGAGCGCCGCGGCCGACTGATAGGGCGACGCGGCGAGGGCGAGCTTCTCCTGGCTGGTGAGGTGCTCCTGCACGTACGACGAGGGCGAGGGCACGCCGAGGAGCAGGAGGCGCAGAACGCCGCGGCGTGTGGCGGCCGCCGCGGCATCCGCCGTCGACTCCACCCGCACCGAGACGGTCTTGCCCTGGTCGACCAGGGCGGGGTAGCCCCGCACGACGCCGCCGGCGACGCGGGTGTCGAGGACCTCGGGCAGGTCGCCGAACGTCCAGCCGGTGAGACCGTCCTTCTCGATCGAGATGGCGACGGCGGGCGGCTGGGGCCCGTTCGAGGGGCCGGGGCGGCGAGGCGGGGCCGCGATCGACCGGGCCACGCTGGTCCGCGCCCGATCGGCGAGCTGCTCCTGCAGTGCGCTCAGGTCTCGACTCGATCCGACCACTCGGCCGCGTTCGTCGACGGCGCGGAAGTTCATCCGCAGGTGCGCGGGCACCCGGTCATCCTCGAACTCCGACGCCGAGACGAGCTGGTTCGCCAGCGGTTGGATCAGTCGCGCGAGCGCGTCCTTGAGCGTGCGTGTCGGCAGACCCCCGTGCGACTCGGGGCCGTGACCGACCAGTTCCGCGCCGAACCTGTCGGCCCAGTCGGCCGCGGGGACCACGTGCCGACGGATCGCCTTCGGCAGCGCGCGCAGCAGACCCGTGACGAGCTCCGCTCGGAGCCCCGGCACCTGCCAGTCGAAGCCACGATCCTCGATCTGCGCGAGCAGGGGGAGCGGGATGACGACGCTCACGCCGTCGTCGGCCGCGCCGGGCTCGAATCGGTAGGCGAGTCCGAGGACCTGATCTCCCTGCGTCCACCTGGTCGGGAACTCGTTCTGATCGGCACGGCCGTCGTCGTCGAGCAGGTCGGCCTCGCGCATCACGAGGAGCTTCGGCGCGGTGGACAGCTGCTCGCGCCACCAGGTCTCGAACGAGCGCACGTCGAACACGTCGGAGGGGATGCGCTCGTCGTAGAAGCGGAAGACGGCCTCGTCGCCCGCCAGGATGTCGCGGCGGCGCTCGCGCTCTTCGAGCTTCTCGAGACGTCTGCGCAGTTCGGCGTTGCTGCGCCAGAAGGCGCTCACACGCTTGTCGATGCGCGTCGGATCCCACTCGCCCTCGACCAGCGCGTGCCGGAGGAACAGCTCGCGGGACGCCGCGCGGTCGATGCGCGCGAACTGCACACGGCGGCGAGGGATGATCTCGACTCCGAACAGCGTCACCTTCTCGTAGGCGACGGCGGCGCCGGCATCCTTCGACCAGTGCGGCTCGGTGACCTGACGCTTCGCGAGGTCGCCCGCGAGAGCCTCGGCCCAGGCCGGATCGATCGCGGCGACCGTGCGCGCGTATGTGCGGGACGTCTCGACGATCTCGGCGGCCATGACCGACTGCGGGGCCTTCTTGCGCAGCGCGGAACCGGGGAAGATCGAGAAGCGGATGCCGCGCGCACCGCGATACTCCGCCATCCGCTTCTTCTTCGGATCCACGCCCTTGCCGGTGTTGCGCTCGTCGAGGATGCCGATCTGCGACAGCAGACCCGCGAGCAGCGCGCGGTGGACCGCGTCCGGATCCGCAGCGCCGGAGCCGCCCGCGTCCTTCTCCCTGACGAGCGAGCGCAGCTGACGGTGCACGTCGAACCACTCCCGCACCCGCACATAGTTGAGGTGCTCGGAGCGGCACAGTCGCCGGAACGCGCTCGACCCGAGCTCGCGCTGCTGTTCCCTCAGGTGGTTCCAGAGGTTGAGGATCGAGAGGAAGTCGCTCGTCGGGTCGGCGAATCGCGCGTGCATCCGGTCGGCCTCGTCGCGCACGCTCTGCGGGGCATCCTGCGACGGGCGCTCACGGACGTCCTGGATCGACATCCCCGCCACGATCGCGAGCACGTCGCGGCTGAGGGCGGCGCCGCCCGATCGACCGGCCTCGATCAGCATGCGGGCGAAACGCGGGTCGATGGGGATGCGCGAGATGTCGCGGCCGATGCGGGTGAGGCGGGGGGAGTCGCCGCCACCGGCGACGGCGCCGAGCTCGGTGAGCAGATCGACGGCCGCCTTCACGCCCCGGGAATCGGGAGGCGTGAGGAAGGGGAAGGCGGTGATGTCGCCGAAGCCGAGCGACAGCATCTGCAGGATGACCGAGGCGAGGGAGGTGCGCAGGATCTCGGGCTCGGTGAACTCCGCCCTCCTGTCGAAGTCCTCCTCGCTGTAGAGCCGGATCGCGATGCCGTCGCTCGTACGGCCCGCACGGCCCGAGCGCTGATTCGCCGAGGCCTGCGAGATCGCCTCGATGGGCAGGCGCTGCACCTTCGACCGACTGCTGTAGCGCGAGATGCGCGCGGTGCCGGTGTCGATCACATAGCGGATGCCCGGCACGGTCAGGCTGGTCTCGGCGACGTTCGTGGCGAGCACGACGCGTCTGCGCACGCCGGCCACCCGGCTCTTCTCGAACACCCGGTGCTGCTCGGCGGCCGACAGGCGTCCGTACAGCGGCAGGACCTCGGTGGGGGAGCGGTCCTTCGCGTACGCCCCGCGCACGGCATCCGCGGCATCCCGGATCTCGGCCTCGCCGGGGAGGAACACGAGCACGTCGCCCGGCTCCTCGCGATCGAGCTCGCGCAGGGCCGCGACGATCGCGGTCACCTCGTCGACCTCCTCCGCGGAGCCGGTCTCGCCGGTTTCGCCGTTCTCGTCGGTCTGCGCGCGGTAGCGGATCTCCACCGGGAAGGTGCGACCGGACACCTCGATGACCGGGGCGGGCTCGCCGGCGGCGGTGGCGAAGTGGCGCGCGAAGCTCTCGGGATCGATCGTCGCGGAGGTGATGATCACCTTGAGATCGGGGCGCTCGGGGAGGATCCGCACCAGATAGCCCAGCAGGAAGTCGACGTTGAGCGAGCGCTCGTGCGCCTCGTCGATGATGATCGTGTCGTAGCGGCGCAGCAGTCGGTCGCGGTGGATCTCGTTGAGCAGGATGCCGTCGGTCATCAGCGCGATGCGCGTCTCGTCGGACACCTTGTCGGTGAAGCGCACCTTGTACCCGACGACGCCGCCCAGCTCCACCTGCAGCTCCTCGGCCACGCGCTCGGCGATCGTGCGGGCGGCGAGGCGGCGGGGCTGGGTGTGGGCGATGCGCTCACGGCCGAGGTCGAGGCAGATCTTCGGCAGCTGCGTGGTCTTGCCGGATCCCGTCGCGCCCGCCACGATCACGACCTGATTGTCGCGGATGGCGTCGGCGATCTCGTCCCGCGCGGCGCTGACGGGCAGCTCGGGAGGATAGAAGATGACGGGGGAGGACATAGAACTCCCATCGTACGATTCATCCGTGAGCACTGCGTCGTCGTCCCTCCCCGCCACCCGGTGGTTCCGCGAGTTCGGTCGGTCTCCGCGCATCCTGGGTCTCGACATCGCGCGGGGTCTGGCGATCCTCGGGATGGCCGGCGCGCACATCGGCGAGACCCCGTCCTTCGATCCGATGGATCCGTCCACCTGGAGCGGCCTCGTGCACGGCCGCTCCTCGATCCTGTTCGCCGTGCTGGCGGGCATCTCGATCGCCCTGATGACCGGGCGCCGCACGCCGCCCGCACCCGAGCGGCTGCCCACGATCCGCCTGCAGCTGGTGGGGCGCGGCGCCGTGATCTTCCTGATCGGTCTGGCGCTGGAGATGCTGAACACCCCGATCGCGGTCATCCTCACCCTCTACGGCCTGCTCTACGTCGCCGTCATCCCGTTCCTGCGGTGGCCGCCGTGGAAGCTGCTGACGGCGGCCGGCGTCCTCGCGCTCGCGGCGCCGTCGCTGCTGGCTCTGCTCGCGGCCCTCACCCTGCACCCGTACGGGGCGGGGGTGAGCCTGGTGCTGTACGGCTCGTACCCGATCACCGCCTGGCTCGCCTTCGTGCTGGCCGGCATGGCGCTCGGTCGCCTGCAGGTCGACAGACTCGAGACCGCGGCGATCACCCTCGCCGTCGGGCTCGGTCTCATGGCGGTCGGATACGGGCTGGGTCTCGTCGGCGCGGTCGCGGGGCTTGGCGCCTCGTCGTACGACGGCGGCGGCGCCTCGGCGTCGGGCTGGAGCACCTACCCGGAGGCTCTCGCCGCCGCAGATCCGCTGGGTGCGGTGCTCTCCGCGGTCTTCGCCGTCGACCCGCATTCGGGTGGGACCGCCGAGATCCTGGGATCCGGGGGCTTCGCGCTGTGCGTCGTCGCCGCGTGCCTGCTGCTGAGCGGCCCGCTGCGCTGGGTGCTGCTCCCGCTGGGCGCCCTCGGCTCCATGCCGCTGTCGGCATACACGGTGCACGTCCTCTCCACCGCTCTCGTCGGCGGACCCGGGGGCTTCTTCGCGAGCAACGCGTTCTGGGGTGCCACGGCCATCTGTCTGCTGCTGATCTCGACCGTGTGGTCGATCCTCTGGGGTCGCGGTCCCCTGGAGAGGCTGGTCGGACGTGCCGCGACGACGATGGCCGCAATCCCGAGCGGCGCCGTCCCGACGGACCCTGCTCCGACGGGCCCCGCCCCGACAGGCCCTGCACAGGCCACGGGTCGTAGGCTGGAATCATGACGATTCCAGCACTCGAACTCAACGACGGACACTCCATCCCCCAGCTCGGGTACGGGGTGTTCAAGGTCCCGGCCGACGAGACCGAGCGTGCCGTGAGCCAGGCGCTCGAGATCGGCTATCGACACATCGACACCGCCGCCATCTACGGCAACGAGGAGGGCGTCGGCGCCGCGATCGCCGCCTCCGGTCTCGCGCGTGACGAGCTGTTCATCACCACCAAGCTCTGGAACGACCGTCACCACGACGAGGAGCCGCGCGCGGCGATCGGCGAGAGCCTCGACAAGCTCGGTCTCGACGCCGTCGACCTGTACCTCGTGCACTGGCCCACGCCCGAGAAGGACGACTACGTGCACGCCTTCGCGAAGCTGGTCGAGCTGCGCGAGGCCGGCCTGACGCGCAGCATCGGCGTCTCGAACTTCCTGGTCCCGCACCTCGAGCGCGTCGTCGCCGAGACCGGTGTGACCCCGGCGGTCAACCAGATCGAACTGCACCCGGCCTACCAGCAGCGCGACATCGTGGACTGGGCGACCGCGCACGGCATCCGCATCGAGTCCTGGGGTCCGCTCGGACAGGGCAAGTACGACCTGTTCGGCACCCCGGCCATCGCCGACGCCGCCTCGGCGCACGGCGTGACGCCCGCCCAGGCGGTGCTGCGCTGGCACCTGCAGAAGGGGTTCATCGTGTTCCCCAAGTCGGTGCGCGAGGAGCGGCTGCGCGAGAACCTCGATGTCTTCGGATTCGAGCTCACCGAGGCCGAGATCGCGGCCATCGACGCGCTCGACCCGCTCGACGGATCGGGCCGCGTCGGCTCGCACCCGAACGACGTGAACTGAGGCCAGGTGCCCTGACCCGGTCCGGACGGAGACGTCCCGTATCGACAGATGACGCCCCGTGTCGCCGCTCGCGACACGGGGCGTCGTCGTGAGTAGCGTCGTCGGCATGACTGCTCCCTACCGCGTCGTCGCCGTCTCCGGATCCCTGCACGAGCCCAGCAAGACCACGGCGCTCATCCGTGCCATCGCCGATGCCGTCGCCGAGCGCGCGGAGGTCGAGATCGAGATCGTCGAGCTCACCGACATCGGACCCTCGCTCGCGGGTGCGCTGCGCCGCGATCAGCTGCCGGCCGAGGTCGAGGAGAAGCTCCTCGCGATCGAGACGAGCGATCTCCTGATCGTCGGGAGCCCCGTCTACCGGGCCTCGTTCACCGGGCTCTTCAAGCACCTGTTCGACTTCGTCGGTCAGTACGAGCTCGTCGGCAAGCCGGTGCTGCTCGCCGCGACCGGCGGCGGTGAGCGCCACGCCCTCATCATCGAGCACCAGCTGCGACCGTTGTTCGCGTTCTTCCAGGCGCTCACCCTGCCGGTCGGCGTCTACGCCAGCAACACCGACTTCGACGGCTACGTGATCGCCTCGGAGGTGCTGCGGGCGCGGATCGCGCTGGCGGCGGAGCGCGCCCTGCCGCTCGTGGGCTACGCGGCCTCGCGTCCCGCTGAGCAGCTCCTCGTCTCCTGAGCGGTTCGTCTCCCGGCGCCTCCCGGTCTTCGCGGCGGCGTAGCGTGAGAGCATGACCAACCGGCTCGCCGACACGCTCAGCCCCTATCTCCGCGCTCATGCCGACAATCCGGTCGACTGGTATCCGTGGGGACCCGAGGCGTTCGCCGAGGCGCAGCGCCGCGACGTGCCCCTGATGATCTCGATCGGGTATTCGACGTGCCACTGGTGCCATGTCATGGCGCGCGAGTCGTTCGCGGATCCCGAGACGGCCGCGCTCATCGATCGCGACTTCGTCGCGGTCAAGGTCGATCGCGAGGAGCATCCCGACGTCGACGGCGCCTACATGGCCGCCGCGTCGGCGTTCACGCAGAACCTCGGCTGGCCGCTCACGGTCTTCACGACGCCCCGCGGGCGGGCGTTCTATGCCGGCACCTACTGGCCGCCCGAGGCGCGACAGCCGATGCCCGCCTTCCGTGACGTCCTCGCGGCCGTGCACGAGGCTTGGACCGTCCGCCGCGGGCAGGCGGAGGAGTCCGCGGATGCGGTGACCGACGCGCTGGCGCGGGCGGCGACCTCGATGCCCTCCGATCTGCCGGATGCCGCCGCGATCGCTGCTGCGGCCGGGGCGATCGCCGCGCGCGAGGATCCGCAGTTCGCCGGCTTCGGGGGCGCGCCCAAGTTCCCGGTGGCGACGACGCTGGGGCTGCTGCAGACGCCGCTGGTGCGCCGGGAGTGCGCGGATGCCGCGGCGGCGGCCGAACGGGCGCTCGCGGCGATGGCGGCATCCGATCTGCGCGACGCCGACGGCGGCTTCTTCCGTTACGCCACCCAGCGCGACTGGACCGTGCCGCACTACGAGCGGATGCTGACCGACAACGCGCAGCTGCTCCTCGTGGCTCTCGCCGCGGACGACGAGCCCACGGTCCGAGGCATCGCCGGGTTCCTGCTCGACACGCTCCGCCTCGACGGGGGAGGGGTCGGCGCCGCCCAGGACTCGGAGTCGTGGATCGACGGCGCGCGCAGTGAGGGCGGCTACTACCTGCGGGCGGTGTCGGAGCGGGCGGGCCTGGAGCCGCCGTCGGTCGACGGCAAGGTGATCACGGGCTGGAACGGCCTGGCGATCGCCGCGCTCGCCACGGCGGGAGCGACGCGTGCCGAGTCGTCGTGGGTGCGCGCGGCGCAGGAGGCCGCCGAGTACGTGCTGCGGGTCAACACGGACCCCGACGGGAGGCTCGTGCGCGCCTCGCTCGACGGGGTCGCGTCCGACGCGGTGGCGACGACCGCCGATGTCGCGCTGCTCGCCGACGGGCTGTTCGCCCTCGCCCTCGCGACGGGAGAGGCGGCGTGGGCCGTCTCCGCGCGCGACCTGCTCGACACCGCCATCGAGGGACTCGACGGAGACCCGCTGCTCGCCGCGCACGGCATCGCCGTCGCCCCGGATCAGACCGACGGCGATCTGCCGTCCGGCACGGCCGCCGTCGCCGCCGCGTCGCTCACCGCCTGGCGTCTGGGGGCGGGGGAGCGCTATCGGGCGGCCGCCGCCGAGCGGGTGCGCGAGCATGCGGCATCCGCTCTCGCGCAGCCGTTCGCACACGGCAGCCTGCTGCGTGCGGCGGCCGGACTCGTCGATGCTCCCCGCCAGATCGTCGTGGTGACGGTGTCACCCTCCGGGGCCCTCGCGGCCGCCGCGCGGCGCAGCGATGCCGACGTGATCTCGATCGTCACGCCCAGCCAGGCCGAGGCGTTCGCGGATGCCGGGTTCGCGCTGTTCGAGGGCAAGGGCGCACCCGCCGAGGCGAATGCCGCCGAGCGGGCGTTCGACTGCCGAGGGTTCGTCTGCCGGCTGCCGGTGAGCGATCCCGGCGAGATCTCCCGCTCGAGGTGACACTCAGCCCGCGGGTCAGATCCAGCCCGGCATCCAGTTGTGCAGCAGCCAGAAGTCGTACGGCACGCTCATTCCCGTCCACACGGGGTAGAAGAACGCGGAGACCAGCACCACGACGACGAGGAAGATCAGCACCGTCCGTTCGCCCGCCTGTCGTCGGTGCAGCGGGTCCTCGCGCCGTCCGGCGAGGTGACGCAGCACGACGGCCAGGGCGATCGCGAGGAAAGGTGCCATCGCCACCGTGTAGAACTGGAAGATCGTGCGCTCGGGGAACAGCAGCCACGGGATGTACGTGGCGGCGAGTCCGACCAGCGCGAAGGTGAAGGCGGGCCCGACGGGGCGGCGGGAGATCCAGCCGCGGACCATCCGGTAGATGAGGTAGACGGCGGCGGCGACGCCGGCGTACCAGATGAGCGGATTCGGGATCGTCGAGATCACGGCGATGCAGTGGTCGACGCCGCACGGCGCGGGGTCGCTGCCCACCCAGACCGCCGTCGGCCGCAGCAGGAACGGCCACTCCCATGCAGGACTGGCGTAGGGATGCCCCTTCACGAGGCCGACGTGGAAGTTCAGGATCGCCTCGTGGTAGTTCCACAGGGCGATCAGCGGGTTCGGGTCGCTCTGGCGGGCGTAGCCGCCGGAGGTCACCAGCCATCCGGTCCAGCTGGTGAGGTAGACGGCGAATGCCGGGACGACCAGCAGCACGAACGACACGGGCCCCTGGCGGAAGGCGGCGGAGGTGGGCCAGAGCACCACGCCGGCGCGGCGGCGGGCGAGGGCGTCGGTCACCACGACGTAGAGTCCGAAGGCGGCGAGCGCGTACAGGCCCGACCATTTCACGGCACAGGCGGCGCCGAGCGCGACACCGGCGGCGACCAGCCACGGCCGCCGCCACAGCACCCGGCCCCACATCGGGTCGGGGGCGTCGGGGCCGGCGTGTTCGAGCACCGGGATCACCCGGTCGCGGTCGATGAGGATGAAGAGCGCTCCGAGCATCAGGAAGAACGTGAGCGGTCCATCGAGCAGCGCGGTGCGGCTCATCACGATGCTGAGGCCGTCGATCGCGAGCAGCGTACCGGCGACGGTCCCGACGACGATCGAGCCGGTCAGACGGCGCGCGACCAGGTACACGAGCAGCACCGTGGCGGTGCCGAGCACGGCGGTCGCGATGCGCCAGCCGACGGTGTTGTCCGGTCCGCCGACGGCCATGCCCAGGGCGATCAGCCATTTGCCCAGCGGCGGATGCACGATGAACGACCCCGCCTCCGACAGCGGAAGCTGCTGCAGGGTGATGAAGGCCTCGTTCGCGTCCTTGCCCCACGTGCCCTCGTAGCCCAGGGTCCACAGCGACCAGGCGTCCTTGACGTAGTACGTCTCGTCGAACGCGAGCTGGTGCGGATGCCCGAGGTTCACCAGACGCAGCACGGCGGCGAGCGCGGTCACGACCAGCGGGGCGAACCAGCGCAGCATCCGCCCCCAGTCCGGGTCGTCCAGGAGGCGGTCGCGCAGCCGTCCGTAGCGCGTCAGCCGTTCCTCGGGCGGAGGCATCAGCGGTGCGGGCGTGGTCACCGCTCCAGCCTAGACAACCCGGCCATGGCGTCCGCCTAAGCTGGGCGGGTGATCATCCTCGCCGCGACCCCGATCGGAAACCTCGGGGACGCGTCGCGCCGCCTCGTCGAGGTGCTGGAGAACGCCGAGGTCGTCGTCGCGGAGGACACCCGCACCACCGGGCGACTGCTGCAGGCCCTGCAGATCGCGAACCGGCCGCGGCTGATCGCCCTGCACGATCACAACGAGAAGCAGAAGGCGGCCGAGCTCGCGACGCTCGCGATCGAGACCGATGTCGTCGTCGTCAGCGATGCCGGGATGCCGGCGATCAGCGACCCCGGCTACGGGCTGGTCGCCGCGGCCGTGGCGCTGGGCGTGACCGTGACCGCCATCCCCGGTCCCAGCGCGGTGCTGATGGCCCTGTCGATCTCGGGACTGCCGACCGACCGGTTCACGTTCGAGGGGTTCCTGCCCCGCAAGCCGGGGGAGCGGCGCTCGACGCTGCGCGCGCTCGCCGCCGAGCCCCGCACCATGGTCTTCTTCGAGTCGCCGGCACGGCTGGCGTCGTCGCTCGCCGACATGGGCACCGCCTTCGGCGACGACCGGCGCATCGCGGTGTGCCGCGAGCTCACGAAGTTCTACGAGGAGGTCCGCCGAGGCACCTCCGCCGAACTGGTGGAGTGGGCGACGACGGGGGTCAAGGGCGAGATCGTGGTCGTCGTCGAGGGGGCGCCCCGCAGGGAGGCCTCGGCGGATGACGCGCTCGCGCAGGTGCAGCGGCTCGTGTCCTCCGGCATCCGTCTGAAGGATGCGTGCGCCGAGGTCGCCGCGGCCACCGGTCTCTCGTCGCGCGACCTGTACCAGGCCGCGCTCGCCGCCCGCAGCTGATGTCTGGCGCTGACCACGACCAGGTCGAGGTCGCGGGCGAGGTCGATCTCGCGCTCGCGGCCGCGTACGACGCGCGCGCGGCCGAGTACGTCGCGCTGGCCGGCACGCTCGCGCAGATGGATGCCAGGGACGCGGCGGTGATCACCGCCTGGCGTGACTCGACGCGCGGGCGGCTGCTCGATGCCGGATGCGGGCCAGGACACTGGACAGGCGTCCTGGCGCACGGAGGGCGGGACATCCGCGGCATCGATCTGTCGGCGGAGTTCGTCGCGACCGCGCGGACGCGGCACCCCGGTATCCCGTTCGAGGTCGGCTCGTTCCGCCATCTGCCGCTCGATGCGGGTTCTCTCGGCGGCATCCTCGCCTGGTACTCACTGATCCACAGCCCGCCTTCTCACGTGCCCGACATCCTCGCCGAGTTCGGCCGCGTGCTCGCCCCTGGCGGCAGCCTCCTGATCGGGTTCTTCGAGGGCGAGCCGCGAGAGCGCTTCGCGCATGCGATCGCTCCGGCGTACTTCTGGTCGGCCGACGCGCTCGCCGCGGTGCTGGCGGAGACGGGGCTCGAGGTCGTGTCGTCGGAGAGCCGCGAGCGCGAGCCCGGCGAGGTCAGCACTCGGCCGCACGGGTCGCTCATCGCGCGCTCGACACCCGGGTAGCCTGGTGCACACCCACCCGGAGGAGGAGCGAGCGTGAGCAGGAAGGCGACCGTCTACGACGTCGCGGAGCGCGCCGGCGTGTCGATCGCGACGGTGTCGCGCGTGCTGCGGCAGCCGGATGCCGTGCGCCCCGCCACGCGCGAGCGCGTGCTCGACACGGTCTCCGAGCTCGGGTACGTGCCCAGCGGCAGCGCGCGCGGACTCGCGGAACGCCGCACCGGCGTGCTGGGGCTGTACTTCCCGGGGTTCGACGCGTCGGAGGACGCCCCGGTGCTCGACGTGCTCGCCGAGGGGCAGTCCGCCCGGCCGTCGTTCACGGTCGAACAGCGCACCACCGATGCGGGCGTGCCGCAGCCGACCATGCTGTTCCTCGACGAGGTGCTGCGCGGTGCCGAGCTGGAGGCGTGGAAGCAGGGTTTCGTGCTCATGATCGGTGTCGGTCGTGACGATCCCGGCCGGGAGACGGTGCGCGACATCGCCGGCCGGGTCGACGGACTGATGGTGCTGGCTCGGAGCGTGCCCGACGACGTGCTCGCCCGGCTCGCCCGGCGGATCCCGGTGGTCGTGCTGTCGGGGCCTGCGCGCGGCGACAACTACGACCACGTCACGGTGGACAACGCCGAGGCCATGGCGGAGCTGACCCGCCTGGTGCTCGCGCAGGCCGACCCCGGTGGCATCGCCTTCCTTGGGGGACCTGCGGATTCTCCCGACGGTGCGCAGCGGTGGGACGGCTTCGCCGCCGCCGTCGCCGAGGCGGGGCTCGCCCTCGATGACGTGACCGTGCTGCGCGGAGACTTCACCCGCGCGTCGGGTCATGCGGCGGCGCAGACGCTCATCGACGGCGGTGCGCCCTCGGTGCTCGTGGCCGCCAACGACCAGATGGCGCTCGGTGCGATCGACGCGTTCCGCTCGGCCGGCATCCGGGTCCCCGACGATGTGCGGGTCACGGGCTTCGACGGCATCGAGGCCGCCGCGCTGTCGCGTCCGGCGCTGACCACCGTGCGGCAGCCGATGATCGATCTCGGTCGTGCCGCCGTGCAACTGCTCTCCCGCCGCCTCGAGCGGCCGGACGCCGACCCGATGACCGTGCGCCTGCCGTTGCAGATCATCGTCCGCGAGAGCTCGCAGCGCCCCTGACCGACTGACGGCGGCGACGGCGGTCCCGAGAGCGGCCGCTCAGGCGCGGTCGTGCAGCGTGATGCGGTAGCCGTCGGGGTCGGCGAACGTGAACGTGCGCCCGAACGGGCCGTCGATCGGTGCGGCGACGATCGTGTGGCCGTCGGCGACCAGCGCGTCGTGGATCTCCTGCACGTCGGTGGCATGGAGCCAGATCGCGGCGCCGATGCCCGGCTGGTCGACGGCGTCGAGGTCGGTGCCGGGGGCGATGTCGCGCAGTGCGAAGGCGATGGGAGTCGTCGTGAAGACCACGGCGTGCGGAGGGCCCGCCGGTGAGCGGACGAGGCCGAGGTATCTCTCGTAGAAGGCCTGGGAGGCGGTGAGGTCGCGGGTCTGGAGGGAGACGAAGTCGGGGCCGGTGACGGGCATCAGGTGCTCTTCTCTGTTCGTGTCAGTTATCTGACATGGGTCAGCGTATGTCAGAATACTGACATGAGTCAAGACGGCGGCGGCATCGACCTCGACAGTTCGCTCGGATACCTGCTCAAAGAGGCGTCGAGCGCCCTGCGTGCGGCCATGGAGGAGGTGCTGCGGCCGCTCGGGATGACCATCACGCACTACTCCTGCCTCGAGCTGCTCGCCCAGCGCCCCGGCCTCTCGAACTCCGAGCTCGCCCGCGGGGCGTTCGTCACGCGGCAGTCCATGAACGTCCTGCTCCAGGCGCTGGAGCGCGACGGCCTGGTCACGCGCCCCGACGCTCCTCCGGTCGGCAAGGCGCTTCCGGCCCGCCTCACCCCGCGCGGGCGGGAGCGTCTCGCCGCAGCCACGGCGGTGGTCCGATCCGTCGAGATCCGCATGCTCGCGGGCATGACGGAGGCGGATCAGTCCGCGGCGTTCCGTGCGCTGCAGAGCATGACCAGGTCTCTGCGCAGCCCTGCTCAATGAGTCTGCGCAGCCCTGCTCACTGAATCTGCGCAGCCCCACCCGCTGAATCGCTCCCTCGTCGAGAGGGGGTTGCGCGGTGCAAATGTATGCGCTTACAATTGCCGGAACGGCTTCGGCCGTGGGGTGCCCCGACCCGTGGGATCCCTTCATGACACAGACGACATGAGGTGGCAGTGTGGCGAAGACGCACATGCTCCGGCGCTGGCGGAGAGCGGCGATCGTGGGACTGGCGGCAGCGGCCGTGGTCCTCAGCGGTTGCAGCATCCAGATCAGTTCGCAGCCCGATCCATCGATCGGCGACGACACGATGCTCATCAACGCGGACAAGGGGAACCCGTTCTTCACGCGGAACTTCAATCCGTACCTGACGAACACCCGCACCGCGTCGAGGTGGATCTACGAACCGCTGATCCTGGTGAACCCGCTCGACAACACGCTCAACCCGTGGCTGGCCGAGTCCTGGTCGCAGCCCGATGCGCGCACGGTCGTCATGACGATCCGCGACGGCGTCGAATGGAGCGACGGCGAAGAGCTGACCCCCGATGACGTCGCCTTCACGTTCCAGCTGCTGAAGGACAACCCCGCCCTCGACATCAAGGGCGCGTGGCAGCACCTCGAGAGCGTCGAGGTCGACGGTGACGACGTCATCATGCACCTGCAGACCGACGACGCCCCGTCACTGTCGATCCTCGGTCTGACGATGATCGTCCCCGAGCACATCTGGAGCGATGTCAAGGACCCCGGCACGTTCCGCAACGAGAACCCGGTCGGCACCGGGCCCTTCGTGCTGGGCAACTACAACGACCAGCAGTACTCGATGGACAAGAACCCCGACTACTGGCAGGCCGACAAGATCGAGATCGAGCACATCATCCTGCCCGGCACCAACACCCAGCTCGACACGGTGACGCGCGGCTACGACTGGTCGTACTCGTTCATCTCCGACGTCGAGGGCACCTGGGGCGCGGCGAGCGAGCACAACACCTGGTGGTTCCCGCCGGGCGGCGTGATCGCCCTGATGCCGAACCTCGAGGTCGCGCCGTTCGACGACGTGAACGTGCGTCGCGGCATCGCGCTCTCGCTCGATCGTGAGGAGATCGCCGAGACCGCCTCCGAGGGGTACATGCAGCCCGCCGGCCAGACCGGACTCATCCTGCCGAACCAGGAGGAGTACCTCGACCCCTCGATCCCCGACCAGGGCATGATCACGCAGGACGCGGATGCCGCGCTCGCGGCGTTCGCGGAGTCCGGATACACGCTCGACGGCGACCGACTCGTCGGCCCCGACGGCGAACAGCTCGAGTTCGCGCTCACGACGGCCAACGGCTACTCGGACTGGACCCGCGCGGCACAGACCGTGCAGCGCCAGCTCGCCGCCGTCGGTGTGAAGGTCACTCTGAAGCTGCCGCAGCCCGCGGGGTACCAGAGTGCGATCAGCAACGGCGACTTCGAGATGGCGATCGGAGGCATGGGCAACGGCGACATCTACCAGGCGTACAACAACCTGCTCTCGAGCCAGTTCTACGTGCCCTCCGGCGAAGCCACGGCGAACAACTTCGAGCGTTATCAGTCGGATGAGGTCGATGCGCTGCTCGCGGAGTACCGCGAGACGGTCGATCCTGCACGTCAGACCGAGATCACTCACGAGCTGCAGAACATCGTGTACGACGAGCTGCCGGTGATCGGCCTCTACTACGGCGGAATCTGGGGTCTATTCAACGACGCCAAGTTCACCGGATGGCCCTCGGCGGATGACCCGTACATGATCCCGCAGAACTACGACTCGGCGCCGCTGCTGATCTTCACCAGGCTCGAGCGCGTGAAGGGAGACGACCAGTGAAGTACGTCCTGCAGAAGGTCGGCCTCTTCGTGCTCACGCTGTGGGCCGCGATCACGCTGAACTTCTTCCTCCCGCGGATGATGCCGGGGTCCCCGGCCGATGCTGCGATCGCCAAGCTCGCGCAGAACGGGCCGGTGTCCGACGCGACCAGAGCCGCGATCGAGGCGCAGCTCGGCGTCCCGACCGGATCCCTGTGGGATCAGTACATCTCCTACCTCGGACAGGTTTCCCGTCTCGACTTCGGGGTCTCGTACACGTTCTATCCGCAGACGGTGTCGAGCATGGTGTCGACCGCGCTGCCGTACACGATCGGCCTGGTCGGCATCGTCACGGTCCTCGCCTTCGTGATCGGCACGCTGATCGGCGTCGCCGCCGCGTGGCGCCGCGGCACCTGGCTCGACTCGCTGCCGACGCTGACCGGATCGTTCCTCAGCACCTTCCCGTACTTCTGGACCGCGCTGCTGCTGCTGTTCTTCCTCGGGTACGTGCTGCACTGGTTCCCGACGACCGGCGCGTACGCCGCGACCACGGCACCGGGCTTCACGGGGGACTTCCTCGCCGACCTGGCCCGCCATGCGGTGCTGCCGGCGCTGACGATCCTGCTGACCTCCCTCGGCGGCTGGATCATCGGCATGCGCAACGCCATGATCAACACGCTGGGCGAGGACTACGTCACCTTCGCCGAGGCGAACGGTCTGCACGGCCGCACGATCGCCGTCCGCTACGCCGCCCGCAACGCGATCCTGCCGAACCTCACCGGCTTCGGTCTCACCCTCGGCGGTGTGGTCGGCGGATCGATCCTCGTCGAGCAGGTCTTCCAGTACCCCGGTATCGGATATCTGCTCTTCAACGCCGTGATCGGGCAGGACTACCCGCTCATGCAGGCGCTCTTCCTGATGATCACCGTCAGCGTGCTCGTCGCCAACTTCCTCGTGGACATCCTCTACGGGGTACTCGACCCGAGGACTCGCCGATGACCTCCACCATGAACGTCAAGGTTCCCGCCGAGCGGATCGCGGCTCCCAGCCCGTGGCGCTCGTTCGCCCGCATGGTCGGCACGCTCTGGTCGAACGGCAAGGCCAGGCTCGGACTCATCATCCTCGGACTCTTCGTCGTGGTGGCGGTGTTCGCACCGCTGATCGCGCCGTACGGGGCCAAGGACAACTCGTTCGAGCGCAACGCCGACGCCTCGTGGGCCCACTGGCTCGGGACGACGGCCGCCGGGGAGGATGTGCTGAGCCAGCTGATCTTCGGATCGCAGATCAGCCTGCTGGTCGGCCTCGCCGCCGGCATCCTCTCGACGATCGTCGCCGTGCTGATCGGTCTCAGCTGGGGGTACATGCGCGGATTCCTGGGCGAGGTGATCGGCTTCATCGTCAATCTCTTCCTCGTGATCCCCGGTCTGCCCCTCATGATCGTGATCGCCGCCTACCTGCAGAACGGCGGCATCCTGATGATCATCGCGGTGATCGTCGTCACCGGATGGGCATGGGGAGCGCGTGTGCTGCGCAGCCAGACCCAGTCGCTCCGCGGCAACGACTTCGTCACCTCGGCGCAGTTCTCGGGTGACAGCCGCGCGCGCATCGTGTTCCGCGAGATCCTGCCGAACATGACCTCGATCATCGCCGGGACGCTCTTCGGAGCGGCGACCGCGGCCATCCTCGCGGAGGCCGGACTCGAGTTCCTCGGTCTCGGAGACTCCAGCATCGTCAGCTGGGGCACCATGCTCTACTGGGCGCAGAACTCCAACTCCCTGCTCACGGGGCAGTGGCTGCTGCTGTTCGCCCCCGGTCTGTGCATCGCCCTGCTCGCCCTGAGCCTGACACTGATCAACTTCGGCGTGGACGGCATCTCCAATCCGCGCCTGCGTGAAGGGAAGGGCCGATGAGCGCCATGGAAGACAGCGGCATCCTGCTCGACGTGCAGGATCTGTCGGTCGAATACGCATCGCCGGGCACGAAGCCGGTCACCGCGGTCGAGAGCGTCTCGTTCTCGCTGCGACGCGGCGAGTTCGTCGGGCTCGTCGGGGAGTCCGGGTCGGGCAAGTCGACCCTGGGCTTCGCGCTGACCCGTCTGCAGAAGCCCCCGGCGCGCATCAGCGGCGGCCGCATCCTGTTCGACGGTCGCGACATCCGCGAGCTGAACGCGGAGGAGCTGCGGCGTCAGCGTCAGGGCGGGTTCGCGATGGTGCTGCAGTCCGGCATGAACGCGCTGAACCCGGTGCGAACGGTCGGCAATCACTTCCGCGACATCTTCGCCGCCCACGGACACGTGCCCCAGAAGGATCGGGAGGCCAGGGCCGAAGAGCTGATCGGCAAGGTGGGCCTCGACCGTTCGGTGCTCGCGCGGTATCCGAGCGAGCTGTCCGGGGGAATGCGCCAGCGCACCTCGATCGCTCTCGCGCTCTCGCTGGAGCCCCAGCTGATGGTGTTCGACGAGCCGACCACGGCCCTCGACGTGCTCGTGCAGCACGCCGTCATGGACACGATCAAGGACCTGCAGCGGTCCGAGCACTTCACCGCGATCCTGATCAGCCATGACCTGGGCATCGTGCTCGAGGCCACCGATCGGGTCATGGTCATGCACGAGGGACGGATCGTCGAGGACGCGCCGAGCATCGACATCCTCACCAGGCCGCAGGACGAGTACACGCAGATGCTGCTCAGCCACTACGCCGACCCGAGGGCCGAGTCGATCTCGATCCCCGGTTTCGTCGACCTGGGCACGCGCCGACGCGAGGGACGGTCGCGCACCGACGTCACCGAGACGGTGCCGACGGTGTCGCAGCGGGACACACGCCGTGCGGATGCCGCGATCGTCGTCGAGGGCGTGTCGAAGCGGTACCCCGCACCCCGCCGCGGCGAGAAGCCGGTGACGGCGGTCGACGACGTGTCGTTCCGGCTCGAACCGGGTGAGGCGCTCGCCCTCGTCGGGGCGTCGGGCTCGGGCAAGTCGACGATCGCGAAGCTCATCACGGGCGTCGAGAAGCCCACCGACGGCACCGTGCGGTTCGGCGACGTCGATGTGGCGAGCCTCGGCCGCAAGGGGCTGCGCGATCTCCGCAAGGACGTCCAGATGGTCTTCCAGGACCCGTATGCGGCGCTCAACCCGCTGCACACCGTCGAGTACGCCCTCAGCCGTCCGATCCGCAACTACACGAAGCTCCGGGGACAGGAAGCACGGGATCGCATGCTCGAACTCCTCGAGACGGTGGGACTGACACCGGTCGAGCAGTTCGCGGCGAAGCTCCCGCACCAGCTCTCGGGCGGTCAGCGTCAGCGCGTGGTCATCGCGCGGGCGCTCGCCAGCGACCCGCAGGTACTGATCGCCGACGAGCCCGTCTCGATGCTCGACGTGTCGCTGCGCGCGGGCGTGCTCGCCCTGCTCGAGGACCTGCGTGAGCGGTGGGGCATCAGCATGCTCTACATCACGCACGACCTGCTGAGCGCGCGCCTGGTCACCGAGAACATCCTGGTGCTCAACAGCGGACGGGTCGTGGAGCGGGGCGAGACCGCCCATGTTCTGCAGCATCCCGAGGACCCGTACACGGTCCAGCTGCTGGATGCCGTGCCCAACCCGTCACGCATCCGATAATCCGTCATCCACCGACGAACACCTCACCCGACGAACACGAGAGGGGCGCACCTGTGCTCACATTCCCTGACGGCTTTCTCTGGGGCGCCGCGACCGCGGCCCATCAGGTGGAGGGGAACAACACGACCAGCAACTGGTGGACGATGGAGCACGCTCCCGGGTCCCCGATGGTGGAGCCCTCGGGCGACGCCGCCGACCACTTCCACCGGTATCCGGAGGACATGCGGCTTCTCGCCGATGCCGGACTGAACTCGTACCGCTTCTCGCTGGAGTGGGCGCGCATCGAGCCCGAGCGCGGCTTCGTGTCGCGGGCGATGCTCGACCACTACCGGCGGATGATCGACACGGCGCGCGAGAACGGGCTCGACCCGACGGTGACCCTGATGCACTTCACGGTGCCGCAGTGGTTCCAGAAGGACGGATTCTGGCGGGCGGATGATGCGGTCGACCTCTTCTCGCGCTACGTCGAGACGGTGCTGCCGATCCTCGACGGCGTGACCTACGTCTGCACGATCAACGAGCCGAACATCGCGGCGATGCTCGCCGGGGGAGAGGATGCGGCCAACCTCGTCGCGTTCGGTCTGCCGAACCCCGACCTCGCGGTGGCCGACACCCTGCTCGACGCGCACCACCGGGCATCCGAGATCCTGCACTCCGTCCCGGGCGTGCAGGCGGGATGGACGATCGCGACGCAGGCCTTCCACTCCACCGGCGAGCCCGGTGCCGACGAGATGCTGGCCGAGTACGGCGACCCTCGCGATCACTGGTACCTCGACCAGTCCGCGGGAGACGACTTCGTCGGTGTGCAGGCGTACACGCGCACCTTCATCGGCCCCGAGGGCCCTCGCCCGGTCGCGGACGATGTCGAGACGACGCTCACCGGGTGGGAGTTCTTCCCCGAAGCGCTCGAGATGGGCGTGCGCAGTGCGTGGGAGCGCAGCGGAGGGGTGCCGGTGCTCGTGACCGAGAACGGCATCGCGACCGCGGACGACACCCGGCGCATCGCGTACACCCAGGGCGCGCTGGAGGGGCTGCACCGGGCGATCTCGGACGGCATCGAGGTCAAGGCGTATCAGCACTGGAGTGCGCTCGACAACTACGAGTGGGCCAGCGGATTCCGCCCGACCTTCGGTCTCATCGGCTTCGATCACGAGACGTTCGAGCGCGCACCGAAGCCGTCGCTGGCATGGCTGGGAGAGGTGGCCCGCCGCAACGCCCTCTGACGGGGTTACCCTCGGATCATGACCAACCGGAGCGTGACCGACCGGAGCACGATCGAGGAGACCCGCACGCTGCGGGGCGACCGGCGTCGATCGGCGGCCGCCGGGCTGAGCGCGGCGGCCGCCGCGGTCGGCCTGGCGGAGCTCGTCGCCGCCGTCGTGGAACCCAGCGCGAGTCCGTTCGCGGTGATCGGCAGCGGTCTGATCGACCTCGCCCCGAGCTGGGCGAAGGATGCCGCCATCGCCCTGTTCGGCACGGGTGACAAGCTCGCGCTGATCACAGGGATCGCGATCGTCCTCGTCGGCGTCGCCGCGCTCGCCGGCATCCTCGAGCGGCGGCGCGCGGGAGTGGGCGCCACGATCCTCGCCGCTCTGGGCGTGCTGGCGCTGGTCGCTGCGATGATCCGTCCCGGTGCCGGGCCGTTCGCCTGGCTTCCCGGGCTCGTCGCGGGAGCGGTCGCCGTGGTCGCCCTGCGGCTGCTCGTGCGACGGCTGAGTCCCGTGCCGTATCTCCGCCCCGACGCCGAGGAGCGCCGACGGTTCCTGCTGTGGACCGTCGGCGTCGCCGCGACCGGCGTGGTGGCCCTCGTCGTGGGCAATGCCGCGCGGGGTGCGACCCGATCGATCGACGCGGTGCGCACCGCTCTGCGGCTGCCTGCGCCGACCACGCCCGCGCCTGCGGTCGCCGCGAGCGCCGAGCTCGGCGTGCCCGGACTCGCCTCGGTCGTCACCTCGAACGCCGATTTCTACCGCATCGACACCGCGCTGATCGTGCCGCGCCTGGACCCCGCGGACTGGACGCTGCGCATCCACGGCATGGTCGAGCGCGAGGTGCGGATCACGTGGGACGAACTCCTCGCGCTGCCGATGCAGGAGTCCTACGTGACGCTCGCCTGCGTCTCGAACGAGGTGGGCGGAGACCTGATCGGCAACGCCCGATGGCTCGGGCATCCCGTGCGCGAGCTGCTCGCGAAGGCGGGGGTCGACCCCGATGCCGACATGGTGCTGTCGAGGTCGTCGGACGGATTCACCGCGTCGACGCCGATCGAGGCGCTGACCGATGACCGCGACGCCCTGCTGGCCGTGGCGATGAACGGCGAGCCCCTGCCGATCGAGCACGGGTTCCCGGTGCGCATGGTGGTGCCGGGCCTCTACGGCTACGTGTCCGCGACGAAGTGGGTGACCGAGCTCGAGGTCACCCGGTTCGATCGCGCGACCGCGTACTGGACGGACCGCGGCTGGTCCGAGCGTGGGCCCGTGAAGCTGCAGTCCCGCATCGACGTGCCCCGACCTGGGCAGCGGATCGACGCCGGCGATGCGGTCGTCGCCGGCATGGCCTGGCAGCAGCACGTCGGCATCGAGGGCGTCGAGGTGCGCATCGATGAGGGGCCCTGGAGTCGCGCCGAGCTCTCGACGCCGATCTCGCCCGACACCTGGGTGCAGTGGCGCCTGCCGTGGGCGGCCGAGAGCGGCATGCACACCATCGAGTGCCGGGCGCTGAGCGCCGACGGCGAGACCCAGACCTCGGAACCGGCGGGTGTCGTGCCCGACGGCGCGCAGGGGTGGCATCGCATCCAGGTCTCGGTGGCGTGAGCGCCGTTCCCGACGGCGTAACGCCCCCCGGCATCCCGCCTAGAATTGTGCCCATGCCCGCAGGCGACTCGTTCTACATCACCACGCCCATCTACTACCCCTCCGATGTCCCGCACATCGGCCACGGGTACACGTCGGTGGCGGTCGACGCGCTCGCGCGCTGGCACCGCCAGGGCGGCGACGACACGTGGATGCTCACGGGCACCGACGAGCACGGCCAGAAGATGCTGCGGGCGGCGGCGGCGAACAACGTCACCCCGCAGGAGTGGGTCGACAAGCTCGTCACCGAGTCGTGGTTCCCGCTGCTGGAGACCCTCGACGTCGCCAACGACGACTTCATCCGCACCACCCAGGAGCGCCACGAGACGAACGTGCAGACGTTCTTCCAGCGCCTCTATGACAACGGGTACATCTATGCGGGCGAGTACGAGGCCCTCTACTGCGTGGGCTGCGAGGAGTTCAAGCCGGAGTCCGAGATCGTCGACGGGACCGGCCCCTTCGAGGGGCTCAAGGTCTGCGCGATCCACTCCAAGCCCCTCGAGCTGCTGCAGGAGAAGAACTACTTCTTCAAGCTCAGCGAGTTCCAGGACCGTCTGCTCGAGCTGTACCGGACGCAGCCCGATTTCGTGCGCCCCGATTCGGCCCGCAACGAGGTCGTCTCCTTCGTCAGCCAGGGACTCAAGGACCTCTCGATCTCGCGCTCCACGTTCGACTGGGGCATCCCGCTCCCGTGGGACGAGTCGCACGTCATCTACGTGTGGGTCGATGCGCTGCTCAACTACGCCACCGCCGTCGGGTACGGCGCCGACCAGGCGACGTTCGACCGTCGCTGGCCCGCGTACCACGTGGTCGGCAAGGACATCCTGCGCTTCCACGCGGTGATCTGGCCCGCGCTTCTCATGGCCGCAGGGCTCGAGGTGCCCCGCGGCGTCTTCGCGCACGGCTGGCTGCTCGTGGGTGGCGAGAAGATGTCGAAGTCCAAGCTCACCGGCATCGCCCCGACCGAGATCACCGACGTCTTCGGCTCCGACGCGTACCGCTACTACTTCCTGTCGGCGATCGCCTTCGGACAGGACGGCTCGTTCTCCTGGGAGGATCTGTCGGCCCGCTACCAGTCCGAGCTCGCGAACGGCTTCGGCAACCTCGCCTCGCGCACCATCGCGATGATCGAGAAGTACTTCGCCGGAGCTGTCCCCACGGCCGCCGAGTACACCGCGCGTGATCTGGAGATCCAGAAGATCGTCGCGGATGCCGCCTCCAACGCGGATGCCGCGGTCGAGCAGTTCCGCATCGACGAGGCCATCTCGTCGATCTGGACGATCGTCGATGCCCTGAACGGCTACATCACCGAGAACGAGCCGTGGGCTCTGGCACGCGACGACGGGCAGCGCGGTCGCCTCGGCACCGTCCTGTACACCTGCGCCGAGGGGCTGCGTGCGCTCGCCGTGCTGCTCTCGCCGGTCATGCCGCAGTCGACGGAGAAGCTCTGGAGCGCCCTCGGTGCCGCCGAGAGCCTCGGACGTCTGCAGGATCAGCCGATCCGCGAGGCGGGGGCGTGGGGGGTGCTGCGCCCGGGAACGAGCGTCCACGCACTCGCGCCGCTGTTCCCGCGCGTGGAGACCACCGCCTGAGCCTGGCCCCATGACCTACGTGCAGCAGCGAGACGGCGACGGGCGTAAGGACCTCCGGTATCCGGCGGCGCCCGAGCCGCTCGCCGTGCCCGTGTACGACAACCACGCGCACCTCGAGATCCTCGACGGCGACCAGCCGCTGTCGCTGACCGAGCAGCTCGATCGGGCCGAAGCGGTCGGCATCGCCGGTGTGGTGCAGGCCTCGGGCGACATCGAGTCGTCGCGGTGGGCGGTCGAGGCCGCGGCATCCGACCCTCGCGTGCTCGCGGCGGTGGCGATCCATCCGAACGACGCGCCCGCCTATGCCGAGGCCGGGCGCCTCGGCGGGGTCGGCCTCGACGAGGCGATCGCGGTGATCGACGAGCTCGCAGCCCACCCGCGCACGCGGGCGATCGGCGAGACCGGGCTCGACTTCTTCCGCACGGAGCCCGAGCGCAGGGGAGCGCAGTTCGAGTCGTTCGAGGCCCACATCTCGCTCGCGAAGACGCACGGCATCGCGATGCAGATCCACGACCGGGATGCCCATGACGCCGTGCTCGAGACCTTGCGTCGCGTCGGCGCACCGGAGCGGACGGTGTTCCACTGCTTCTCGGGCGACGACGCGATGGCGCGGGTCTGCGCGGATGCCGGGTACCACCTGTCGTTCGCGGGGAACGTCACGTTCAAGAACGCGCAGAACCTGCGGGACGCACTGAAGGTGACGCCGCTCGATCGCATCCTCGTCGAGACCGACGCGCCGTTCCTCACGCCGACGCCGCTGCGCGGCCGACCGAACGCGCCGTATCTGGTGCCGATCACCGTGCGCTTCATGGCGGCGGAACTCGGCATCGAGGTCGACGAGCTGTCTGCACAGATCGCCGAGAACACGCTGAGGGTCTACGGCTCGTTCGTCTGAGTCTCGTTCAGCGACTGATCGACCGGTGCTGCGCTGACGATCTGCGAGATCGGCTTCCAGACCAGCAGAAGAGTGAGTGCGGCGCCGACGAACGCGAACCACCAGGGGGCGGTGAGCCCCCACACCTGTGCGATCACGCCGCCCAGCGCCTGCCCGATCACCATGCCGCCGAACACCCCGACCATGTTGACCGATGCGACCTGCCCTGCAGCTCGGCCGGCACCAGGCGCTGACGCACGGTGGTCGAGATCGTGCCCCAGACGAAGGCGTAGGCCCCGAAGACGAACATGATCGCGAGCGCGACCCACCCTGTGGAGGTGAGGGCGAACGCGAGGTGCATCAGCACCTCCAGCGACAGCACGACCCGCATGAGCGTCGCGAACGACACATGCCGCTCCAGCCATCCGAAGCAGAGCGTGGCGAGGATCCCGCCCACGGCGGAGGCCGTGGTGAGGGCGCCGTACCCGATCGCGCCCATGTGCAGGTGCTCGGTGGCGTAGAGCACGAGCACGCCCCACGGCGCCGCCCAGGTGACGTTGAAGACGAGGATGATCAGCACCAGCATCCGCACCGGAGGGTTCTTCCACAGCCAGCGCAGGCCCTCGCCGATGTCGGTGTGCACGTGCGATCTCTCGCCCGCGCCCTCGCCCTCGCCCTCGCCCTCCCCGGCGGAGCGCGGAGGTACGGGCGTCGCCGCCATGCGCGAGATGAGGACGACCGCGAGGAGCACGCAGAGGATCTCGAGCAGGAAGGGCCAGGCCGTGCCCGCGGCGAACAGGAACGCGCCCAGCGGAGGCCCCGCGAACTGGTTCGCGACGAGGTATCCGGCCTGCAGTCGGGCATTGCCGATACCGAGGTCCGACGGTGCCACGAGCATCGGCAGCAGCGTGCTCCCCGCCGTGTCGACGAACACCTCGGCGGTGCCGTACAGGAAGGCGACCGCGAGCACGATCCAGATGTTCGCCGTGCCGGTCAGCAGGAAGGTGCAGAGCCCTGCGAGCACCACGGCCCGCGCGGCGTTGGCGAACATCACCAGGCGTCGACGGTCGAACCGGTCGGCGATCGCCCCGGCGTGCAGGCCGAACAGCAGCCACGGCAGGAACTGCAGGATGGCGCCCGCGGCGACCAGGATCGGCGACGACGTCATCGACGCGATGAGCAGGGGAGCGGCCGCGAGGGCGACACCGTCTCCGACGTTGCTCGTCCATGATGACGCGAGCAGCCAGCGGAAATCCCTGCCCATGCGCCGGGGTGCGATCAGTTCACCGAGGGAGGGCATCACAGAAGACTACTGACGGCGGGGGACATCGAGGGAGTGGGGGAGAATGGGACGATGACAGTCACCCTGCTCGGCGCCACCGAGATCCGCCGACTCGCCGCCGAGCTCGATGTCACCCCGACCAAGAAGCTCGGACAGAACTTCGTCGTCGACGCGAACACGGTCCGCAAGATCGTGCATGCGGCGCGGGTGCAGCCGGGGGAGCGGGTCGTCGAGGTCGGCCCGGGTCTCGGATCCCTCACGCTCGCGATCCTCGAGGCCGGGGCGTCCGTGACCGCCGTCGAGATCGATCACCGGCTGGCCGCTCGACTGTCGCAGACCGTCGTCGAGCACGGCGTCCCTGCCGAGATGCTCACGGTGGTCGACGCCGACGCGCTGCGCATCATCGAGCTGCCGGGCGAGCCCACCGTGCTCGTGGCGAACCTGCCGTACAACGTCTCGGTCCCCGTGCTGCTGCACTTCCTCGAGAACTTCTCGTATCTGAAGCGCGGGGTCGTGATGGTGCAGGCCGAGGTCGCCGAGCGTCTGGCGGCGAAGCCGGGATCGAAGATCTACGGCTCACCGAGCGTCAAGGCGGCCTGGTACGGCGAATGGAAGCTCTCCGGCACCGTGTCGCGTCAGGTCTTCTGGCCCGTGCCCAACGTCGACAGCCTCCTCGTCGGATTCGACCGGTCGGAGGGCGAGCGTGGCACGGAGGACGAGCGCCGTCGCACGTTCCGGATCGTGGATGCCGCGTTCAACCAGCGGCGCAAGATGCTGCGGCAGGCGCTGTCCGGTCTGTTCGGCAGCTCGGCTGCGGCCTCCGAGGTGCTGGTCGCGGCGGGCGTGGCCCCGACCGCACGCGGCGAAGACCTCACGGTCGAGGACTATCACCGTGTTGCGCAGCAGGTCGCTCGGATCGAAGACGCCGTCGTCACCGACTAATCTGGCACCGTGACCGACTCTCCCCGCTTCCGCCCGAACATCCCCGAGCTGCACCGGCCGTATGCGGCCGACGAGAGCCGCTACCAGCAGTTCGAGTACCGCCAGGTGGGCACGTCGGGTCTGTTCCTGCCGCCCATCTCGCTCGGCCTGTGGTGGAACTTCGGCGACAACATCCCGCTCGACGACCAGCGCGCGCTGCTGCGCCATGCGTTCGACCGCGGCATCACGCACTTCGACCTCGCGAACAACTACGGCCCGCCCTACGGCTCCGCCGAGAAGAACTTCGGCAGGATCTTCGCCGAGGACTTCCGCCCCTACCGCGACGAGCTGATCATCTCGTCGAAGGCGGGCTGGGACATGTGGCCGGGTCCGTACGGCGACTTCGCGAGCCGCAAGTACATCCTGGCCAGCGCCGAGCAGTCGCTGACCCGCATGGGGCTCGACCACGTCGACATCTTCTACTCGCACCGCGCCGACCCGGTGACCCCGATCGCCGAGACGGTCGGCGCCCTCGACACGCTCGTGCGTCAGGGCAAGGCCCTGTACGTCGGGATCTCGTCGTACAGCGCCGAGCGCACGGCCGAGGCGGTCGCCGTCGCGACCGAGCTCGGCACCCCGCTCGTGATCCACCAGCCGGCCTACTCGATCCTCAACCGCTGGATCGAGGACGGGCTGACCGACACCCTCGAGCAGTCCGGGGTCGGCGCGATCGCTTTCACCCCGCTCGCGCAGGGCCTCCTCACCGACAAGTACCTCGGCGACGGCACGGCGTCGCGTGCGCAGAAGCGCGGGTCGCTTCCCGAGGCGCCGCTGTCGGATGCCGCGGTGCAGACGCTGCGCTCCCTGAACGACGTCGCGAAGGAACGCGGGCAGTCGCTCGCCCAGCTCGCGCTGCAGTGGACGCTGCGCAACCCGGTCGTCGCCTCGGCCCTCGTCGGCGCCTCGCGTCCCGAGCAGCTCGACGAGAACATCGCCGCCGTGAACGGTCCCGACTTCACCGACGCGCAGCTCGCGCGCATCGACGAGGCTGCAGGCTCCATCGACGTCGACCTGTGGGCGTCGTCCACGGAGCTGTGACGGGACGACCCTGATGAGCACCGCCGCCCCCGTCGATTCGGTCCGCGTCCGCGCACCGGGCAAGATCAACGTCTACCTCGGCGTGGGCGGCCGGCACGACGACGGCTACCACGCGCTGGCGACGGTGTTCCAGGCGGTGTCGCTCTACGAGGACGTGATCGCCCGGCACGCCGACGACTTCTCGATCACGGTGTCGGGGCTCGAGGATCCGAGCACGGTGCCGCTCGACGACCGCAATCTCGCCATGCGCGCGGCCAAGCTGCTGGCGACCGCGGCCGAGTACGACGGCGGGGTGGCGCTGGAGATCCGCAAGAGCGTGCCGGTGGCCGGAGGCATGGGCGGGGGATCGGCCGACGCGGCGGCGGCGCTGGTCGCCTGCGACGCGCTGTGGGGAACCGGCTTCTCGACCGCGCGGCTGCATGAGCTCGCCGCGCGTCTGGGGGCCGACGTGCCGTTCGCCCTGCACGGCGGCACGGCCGTCGGCACCGGTCGAGGCGACCAGCTGAATCCCGCGCTGGCCCGTGGCCGCTTCGACTGGGTGCTCGTGCAGAGCGACGAGGGGCTCTCGACGCCCGTCGTGTACGCCAGGCTCGATGCCCTGCGTGACGACGAGGGGGCCCTCGCCGACGACCCGCCGCTGTCGCTGGAGGTGCCGGCCCCCGTGCTGCAGGCGCTGCGGTCAGGGGATCCCGAGCTGCTGTCCGAGAGCATCTACAACGACCTGCAGGAGGCCGCGCTGTACGAACGGCCCGATCTCGAGAACGTCATCCTGCACGGCATCCACGCCGGTGCTCTGCAGGGGATCGTGTCGGGTTCCGGGCCGACGGTCGCTCTGCTCTGTGCCGGCCCCGAGGACGCGCACGACGTGCAGTCCGCGCTGCGCGCCCACGGTCTCGAGACCCTGCACGTGCACGGACCGGTTCCGGGCGCCCGCATCATCTCCTGACCGCGGTCTCGGCCCCGGTCCCGAGCCTGGTCCTGACCCCGGAGGCCGGAAAGGTGCGCTCGGCATGCCTTCCCGTCATAATGAGTGAGGATGTGACCGTGCACATACGAGGAGGTCTGTGATGTCGACCCCCTCTGAGCGCGCCCGGATGCCCAGCATCCGTGATGTCGCCCGCCTGGCCGGCGTCTCGCACCAGACCGTCTCGCGGGTGCTGAACGATCACCCCAGCATCCGGCCGGAGACGAAGGCCAAGGTGCTCGACGCGATCTCGGTGCTCGACTATCGCCCCAACCTCGCGGCGCGCGCGCTCGTGACGAGCAAGTCCAACATGCTGGGGATCCTGTCGGCGACGGTGGGGGAGTTCGGGCCCACCTCGTCGATCGTCGGCATCGAGGATGCCGCACGCGAGGAGGGGTACTCGGTTTCGACCCTGAACCTGTCGGCGACCACGCCCGAGGCGATCGGCAGCGCGCTGCGTCAGCTGGCTCGCGAGCAGGTCGACGGCATCGTCGTGCTCGCGCCTCAGGTACGCGCCTTCCACGTCCTGCGGGGCATGTCGGCGGACATCCCGTTCGTCTCGCTGCAGACGGCGTCCGGGTCCGACGGGGTGAGCCTGTCGGCCGATCAGGTCGCCGGCGCACGCACCGCGACGGAGCACCTCATCGGCCTCGGCCACAGCGACATCATCCACATCGCCGGTCCGCAGGACTGGATCGAGGCGGAGTCGCGCATGCGCGGGTACCTCGATGCGCTGCGCGAGGCCGATCTGCCGACCTTCCCGCCGATCCGCGGCGACTGGACCGCGGACTTCGGGTACTTCGCCGGCCAGGAGCTGTCGCGGCGACGGGATTTCACCGCCGTCTTCGTCGCCAACGACCAGATGGCGATCGGGCTCATGCACGGATTCCGGGACTCGGGCATCCGCGTCCCCGAGGACGTGAGCGTGGTCGGGTTCGACGACATCCCGGTGGCGGCGCACGTGGCGCCCACGCTCAGCACGGTGCACCAGGACTTCCCCGAGCTCGGGCGACGCGCGGTGCGCATCCTGCTCGCGCAGATCCGGGGCGAGGCCGTGCCGGAGTTCGGGCCGCTGCAGACCACGCTGCGCACGAGGGAATCCTCCGCGCCTCGGTAGAGCCACAATTTCGTCTGTGGTCTTGACACGGCTTCGGCGAGCGTAGACTATGTAATCCAATGTGAACGGTCACATAGAAGGTGACCGCCCGTCGCGAGGAAGATCTTGTGAGCACCACAGCAACGTTGCCGGTCGTGTCAGGCCCCATCCTGGAGATGCGCAGCATCACCAAGGAATTCCCGGGTGTCAAAGCGCTGTCGGATGTATCCATCACCGTCCGAGCCGGCGAGATCCATGCGATCTGCGGCGAGAACGGCGCCGGCAAGTCGACCCTGATGAAGGTCCTCTCCGGCGTGTACCCCTACGGCTCGTACGACGGGGACATCCTGTTGTACGGCGAGGAGCAGCGCTACCGCGACATCGCGGCCAGCGAAGCGGCCGGAATCGCGATCATCCACCAGGAACTGGCGCTGATCCCCGAGCTCTCCATCACCGAGAACATCTTCCTCGGCAACGAGATCCGCAGCTTCGGCCGCATCGACTGGCAGGCGCAGCGTCAGCGCACGATCGAGCTGCTGGCGCGCGTGGGCTTGAAGGAAGACCCCGACGTGCCGATCAAGACCCTCGGTGTCGGCAAGCAGCAGCTCATCGAGATCGCCAAGGCGCTCAACAAGGACGTCAAGCTGCTGATCCTCGACGAGCCGACCGCCGCGCTCAACGAGAACGACTCACAGCACCTGCTCGACCTGATCCTCGGACTGAAGTCCAAGGGGATCTCATCGATCATGATCAGCCACAAGCTCAACGAGATCGAGCAGATCGCCGACGAGATCACGATCATCCGCGACGGACGCACGGTCGAGACCCTCGACATCTCCCGCGGGGAGATCAACGAGGACCGCATCATCCGCGGCATGGTCGGCCGTTCGCTCGAGAGCCGCTACCCCGACCGCACCCCCGAGATCGGCGAGGTGTTCTTCGAGGTCAAGGACTGGTGGGTCCAGCATCCGACCGTCTCGGAGCGCATGGTCGTGAAGGGCTCGAACCTCGACGTCCGTCGTGGCGAGGTGGTCGGCATCGCCGGTCTCATGGGCGCAGGGCGCACCGAGTTCATGATGAGCCTCTTCGGCCGCTCCTACGGGACGTTCCTCGGCGGTCAGGTGTTCAAGGACGGGCAGGAGATATCGATGCCCGACGTCTCCTCGGCCATCAAGCACGGTCTCGCGTACGTCAGCGAGGACCGCAAAGTGCTCGGTCTGAACCTGCTCGACACCATCAAGCGCTCTGTCGTGGCGGCGAAGCTGTCGAAGATCTCCCGTCGCGGCGTCGTCGACGAGCGCGAGGAGTTCGCGGTCGCCGAGCGCTACCGCAAGGCGCTGCGCATCAAGGCGCCGAGCGTGGAAGAGGGCGTCGGCAAGCTGTCGGGCGGAAACCAGCAGAAGGTCGTGCTGGCGAAGTGGATGTTCACCGACCCCGACCTGCTGATCCTCGACGAGCCGACCCGCGGCATCGACGTGGGCGCCAAATACGAGATCTACGCGATCATCAACGAGCTCGCCTCCCAGGGCAAGGGCGTCATCGTCATCTCGAGCGAGCTGCCCGAACTGCTCGGCATCTCCGACCGCATCTACACCGTCTTCGAAGGTCGGGTCACCGACTGCATCCCGGCCGACCAGGCGACACCCGAGGCACTCATGCGCAGCATGACCTCCGCGAACCAGAAAGCATCCGCATGACCACCGACCTCACGACAACGAAGCGCGGCTTCCACTTCGGCGACATTCGCAAGATGTTCGGCGGCAACGGCACCTCGTCGCTGCGCCAGTTCGGCATCCTCGGCAGCCTGATCGTCATCATCGCGCTCTTCGAGATCCTCACGCTGCTGCGCAACGGTCCGAACGGTGCGACGCTGACGTCGGGCAACCTGATCAACGTCATCAACCAGTACTCGTTCATCCTGATCCTCGCGATCGGCATGGTGATGGTGATCATCATGGGACACATCGACCTGTCGGTCGGGTCGGTGGCCGCGTTCACCGGCATCGTCGTCGCGAAGGCGATGGCGGACTGGGACCTCCCCTGGCCGCTGGCGATCCTCCTCGGACTCGGCGTCGGTGCCCTCGTGGGCGCCTGGCAAGGATTCTGGGTTGCCTATGTCGGGGTACCGGCGTTCATCGTGACCCTCGCCGGCATGCTGTTCTTCCGTGGAGCGCAGCAGTGGATCGGTGACGCGCAGACGATCCCGGTGCCCAAGGGCTTCCAGGTCATCGGCACGGGATATCTTCCCGAGGTCGGCCTGCCGCTGAACTTCAACGTCCTCACCATGCTGCTCGCCCTGCTCGCCGTGGCGTGGCTGGTCTTCTGGGAGATCCGCACCCGTCGCATCCAGCACAAGATGGGCTCCGACAGTGCCCCCGTCTGGGTGAGCGTCGTCAAGGTCGTGCTGCTCTCGGTCGTCGTGCTCGCCGCTGCCTGGATGTTCGCGACCGGCCGCCCGGGCACCAGCTTCCCCGTACCGGGCCTCATCCTGCTCGCGCTCGTCATCATCTACTCGTTCGTCACGCGCAACACCGTGTTCGGCCGCCACATCTACGCCGTCGGCGGCAACCGCCAGGCCGCGCGCCTGTCGGGTGTGAAGGACCGCTGGGTCGACTTCTTCGTCATGATGAACATGTCGATGATGGCCGCACTCGCCGGCATGATCTTCGTCGCCCGTTCGCAGGCCTCCGGCCCGAACGACGGCACCGGCTGGGAGCTCGACGCGATCGCGTCGGTCTTCATCGGTGGCGCGGCGGTGGCCGGCGGCATCGGCACCGTGGTCGGCTCGATCATCGGTGGGCTGGTGATGGCCTTCCTCAACAACGGTCTCGCCCTGCTCGGTCAGGGTTCCGATGTCGTGTCCATGATCAAGGGCCTCGTGCTGCTGCTCGCGGTGGGCATCGACGTCTGGAACAAGCAGCAGGGTCGCCCGTCGCTCATCGGCTTCATGATGCGTCGCTCCGCCCGCCAGCAGGATCCGGCGACCGCGACCTTCGAACCCAACAAGACCTACCAAGCCCCACCCGTCGACAAGACGAGCGGAAAGTAAGCGGACGCACACGCGCAGTGCTCGCGCGCCGAGTCCGTCACACCACAGAGAAAGAGATCACATGAAGAAGATCATCGTCACAGCGACAGCGCTCGTCGCGACGGCTGCCTTCGCACTCACGGGTTGCTCCGCTGAGCGTGGCGGCGGAACCGACACGGGATCCGGCGACGAGGCCGCAGCGGGCTTCGAGGCAGGCTCCACGATCGGTGTCGCTCTTCCCGACAAGACCAGTGAGAACTGGGTCCTCGCGGGCAAGCTGTTCACGGACGGCCTGGAGGAGGCCGGCTTCAAGGCCGACGTCCAGTACGCTCCTGCGAGCAACACGGTCGCCGAGCAGCAGAACCAGATCCAGGCCATGGTCACCAACGGTGCCAAGGTCATCATCATCGGCGCGAAGGACGGCAAGCAGCTGGCCACGCAGGTGCAGGCCGCGAAGGATGCCGGCGCGTACGTCATCGCCTACGACCGTCTCATCGAGAACACCGAGGCCGTCGATTACTACGCCGCGTTCGACAACTTCAAGGTCGGCAACCTGCAGGGCCAGGCCCTGCTCGACGGTCTCGCCGAGCGTGCAGGTCACGAGGCTCCGTACAACGTGGAGCTCTTCTCGGGCTCGCCGGATGACGCCAACTCGGCGGTCTTCTTCGACGGTGCCATGGAGGTCCTGCAGCCGAAGATCGACGACGGCACGCTGAAGGTCGTCTCGGGTCAGACCGAGATCGCGCAGACGGCGACCGACGGCTGGCTGCCCGAGAACGCGCAGAACCGCATGGACACGATCCTGACCTCGTCGTACAGCGGCGACACGGTGCTCGACGGCGTCCTGTCGCCGAACGACACCCTTGCTCGCGCCATCATCACCTCGGTGCAGCAGGCCGGCAAGCCCGTTCCGGTCGTCACCGGACAGGACTCCGAGGTCGAGTCGGTGAAGTCGATCATGGAGGGCATCCAGTACTCCACGATCAACAAGGACACCACGCTCCTCGTCGAGCAGGCCATCAAGATGGTCGGCCAGCTCCAGAAGGGCGAAGAGGTCGACGTCAACGACACCGAGTCGTACGACAACGGCGCGAAGGTCGTTCCGGCCTACCTGCTTGACCCGGTGATCGTCACCAAGGAAAACGCTGCTGAGGCGTACGCGAACGTTCCGAGCCTGCTCGAGATCGTGAAGTCGTACCAGTAAGCGACGTCGCTCCGACGCACAGGAGAGCCGTCCGGACCTTCGGGTCCGGGCGGCTCTTCTGCGTCGTGTCGCGCGGTTCAGGACCGCGCGGAATGTTCGCGATCGCGTGCGGTGCTCAGCATCCGGCGGCCGCGGGGTGCTCGAGGCAGGTGTGGGCGACGAGAGCGGTGCGCGCTTCGAGGATGCGGATCTCCCGGGCGGGGCCGTCGGTGGTGAGCTGCCCGTCGATCGGGAACCATCCGCTCCCGAGGTCGACTTCGGCCGTGTAGCGGACATCGACGTCGGCCAGGAAGGTGCCGCGGTTCCGGTAGGTGTGGCTCGTCGGCGTGGGGGTGAACTGCGCCTGATCCAACATCGCCCATGTCTGTCCGGCGGCGTCGAGGGTGGCGGTGCTGCCGTCGCCGTAACGGTAGTCGTACGCGACGGGGGTGAACCGCACCGTGATCGGGACGCCCAGGATCGTGCCGGTGCGCGTCTGCTCCGCTGCGACCGCGATGAAGTTGGTCGGCATTCCGGCGATGCCGATGTCGCCAGGCTCGGCCGCGGTGGTGGTCGCCTGTGGCGCGAACTGCTCGAGGTCGCTGATCGTGATCGACGGGACCACCCCCACGGTGGGAAGGACGGGGGCTGTCGCGCAGTTGCCGACGCGTGAGCCCAGGGGGCTGCACAGGTCGGAGGGAGTTCGCCGACTCGGATCCGCCGGGGGATCGGCGTCGCCGCGGTCGGAGGTGGAGTCGTCAGTGCTCGTGCCCGGTCGCTCCTGTGTTCCGGTGATCGTGAGGGTGGTGCCGTCTGATCCCACAACGACGTCCGCTCCACCGACGCCGCCGTCATCATCAGTCGTAGCGAGCGGCACGACGAGGAGCGCGATCGCGAAGAGTGTCACTCGGAGTCGCACGATGCCTCCGGCTCACGGTCCGCGTGCGCGATGAGTACAGAGCCTGCATTCGCCGCGAACGTCACACGAAGAGTGTTCACGGCCGGGCGTTCGATCGGAACGACCGAGTCCCCGGCTGCGTTGACGACGTCGGACTCGGATAGGTCGATGCACACCAGTGCGACGATCTCCTCGAAGTGCGCTGTGGATGACATTCCTTTGAAGCCGATGATTCTCGTCTCTCCGACGAACTGCAACCCTGCGGCGCTCAGCTCTGAAAGGGTCTCTTTATCGGCATTTCGAAAGTCGCTCGTTGTGCGTGCGAACACCGGCTCGAAGGTCGACGGGTCGGTCAGGTCGATGGCGTTGAATGCTTCGTTGTATGCCCTGTATGCGTCCTCGGCGGCCGCGAATGCCTCCTTCTCGGTGGCGAAGACCGCTGTCGGGGTGGGCGTCGGTGCGGAGCGGGGAGTGCATCCGACCAGCGCTCCGGTCGCGACTGCCACCGTGCCCAGTGCCATGAGGATGAGGGTGCGCGCACGCGCAGGTCTGAGAATCATCCGGCCAAAGTAGCTCGTATGCCCGGCGGGCCGTCAGGGTTATCCACAGCCGCGAGGTGCAGGAATCGACGCAGGGCGCTCATCAGAACCGCCGACACCGGACGGCGTCTGCGGATGGCGTCCGTGTTGTGATCTGCGGCGTTCAGCAGCCCGCGGCGGCGGGGCGCTCGAGGCAGGTGTGGGCGACGAGAGCGGTGCGGGCGCTGAGGACGCGGATGTTCTGGGCGCGGCCACGGCTGGTGAGTTCGCCGGTGATCTGCTGCCATCCGCCGCCGAGATGGACCTCCGCCGTATAGCGGACGTCGACGGCTGCAGGATAGATCCCTGGTGCGCGATAGGTGTGGCTGGTCGGGGTGGGTGTGAACTGTGCCTGACCCAGTGCCTCCCAGGTCTGACCTGCAGCGTCGAGGGTGGCGGTGCTCCCGTCGCCGTAGGTGTAGTCGTAGCCGGCGGGCGTGAATCTCACGCGGAGCGGCATGCCGAGCAGCTCCCCGTCTCGGATGTGGACCTCGGCAGCGGCGACGAAGTTCGTGGGCAGGCCGGCGATGCCGACGTTGCCGGGCTCCGCGACGGTGCGTGTCGGCTCGGGAGCGAACTGGACGAGATCCGAGATGGTGATGGCGGGGATGCCGGGCGCCTGCGGCGCCGTCTCCGGAGCGCCGGGTGTGGGCAGTTCTCGGGCGCAGCGCGTGGTTCCCTGATCATCCATGCACTCCGCGAACCTGATCGCCTCATCACTGGGTCCCGATCGCGTGCCGGGAGAGTTCGGCGAGCCGGGTGCGGTCGGTGTGCTGGGGTCGGTCGAGCCGGTCCCGGGTCGCTCTCGCGTCCCGCTGATCGTGAGCGAAGACCCGTCGGTGGAGCCACAAACACCGAGTCGTGCAGATTCGGACGAGCAGTTGCTCATCTTGATCGGGCTTGCCCCGGCTGAGGGCAAAGCTATGAGTATGGCGACCAGTGCGACGGATGCACGAGTCAGCATGACCCGCCCTCCCCGGTCTCTTCGGCAGATATCAATAGGGTGTCCGATGTTCCCGCGAAGGTAATTCTCTGGGCGATCTTCTCGCCGCGGCCAGGCGGTGTCACGTCTTCGCCGGTCGCGGTGAGAAGAACGACGCCAGAAGCATCGACGCATACGGTGCCCGTCACGGTCCCATTGCCCTCGTCAACGTTCGTTGACTCGCCCGCGAATGTGATCAGAACCGCCGTGCCTGCGGCCCGGAGCTGGTTGGAAGCGAGCAGGCTTTGGGTTTCGATATCTCCTTCGAGTGCCGCTCCGGTCAGGTACTGCTGAGGGTCGGCCGTGACATCCCCCTGCCGACGGGCATTCAGCGCATCGTTGTACGCCCGGTAGACCTTCTCGGCGGCGGCGAAGGCATCCGCCTCGTCGGTGAAAGCGGGCGTCGGGGTGGGTGCTGGGCTCGGTCCCGGTGAGCATCCGGCGGCGGCGATGATCAAGGCTCCGGCGATCCCCGCCGCAACGATCCGACTGAGGGGGTGGGACACGGTGCAGGGGAAGGCGGCAGCGGCAGCAGGAACTCTCGAGGACGACATCGCGCCACCGTAATCAAAGACGCGCCTTCGCCGTTCCGGTTATCCACAGCCCGGCGGATTCTCGGTCGGAACGGCGAGTCTCTGTCAGAAGGCGGAGTCTCTGTCAGAAAGCGGAGTCTCTGTCAGAAAGCGGAGTCTCTGTCAGAAAGCGGAGTCTCCGTCAGAAGGGCGAGTCTCCGTCAGAACGGCGCGACGGCATCCGCCGACTCACGGAACGTCACCGTGTTCGGCGCCGGAGGCGTGTCGACATATATCCGGCCGGTCGGGCTCGTCCACTCTATGACGCCGCCCGATTTCTGCTCGACATGCCACGGTGAGTTGTGCTTGAGCACGTGATGTCGACGGCAGAACGTCGCCAGGTTCGTGTCGCAGGTCGCGCCGCCCGCGGATGCGGCGTGGTTGTGGTCGAGGTCGCACTTGCGGGCTGCGATCCCGCACCCGGGGAAGCGACATCGACCGTCGCGGGCGCGCAGGTGCCGCCGGAGATGTTCGCTCGGCCGGTATCGATCGACCACCAAGACCCGACCGTTGACAGGATGCGTCATCACTCGATCCCACCCGGTCGTGAGCCCGGCGAACCGGCGTGCAGTGTCGATGTCGATCGGGATGGCCCCGTCGAGCTCTGCAGGAGGGGAGAAGTCGCCGGGATCCGCGGTAGAGGCGCTGGATCCGGCAGCAGAGTCATCGGCGCCGGTCCCTGCGCCCGCGGCGGCATCGCCGGAGATCAGTGTCATCACGGGAACGGTGATCTCGACGCGCCCTCGGATCGAACCGAGCAGCGCGTCATGGCTGTCGTGGCCCGTGGGTGTGCCGCCGAGCACCAGATCGGCGAGCAGATCGGCGCGGATCTCGTCGACCGATCGGTCATCGGCGTCGTGCTCCTGACCCTCGCGGACGGCATCCCGCTTCGCGCGGCGGTTCTCGTCGCGCAGGGTATGCGCCATCTGCGAGAGCCGATCGAGCATTCCGTGGACCAGTGCGGCCGGAGCGTGCGCGTGCAGCGCCGCCATGCCGTCGTCTTCGTCGGTCATCCAGACTCGTCTCTGCGCCCGGGCCGTTCGATGCCGTTCGGTCACCGTCGACGGGGCGAACCGCTCTGCCATGCGGCGCGCGAGTGCGCGAAGGCGGTTGGGGGAATCGGTCTCGGCCAGCGGCAGTACGATCGCCGCGAAGGCCTCGCGTGCGCTCGACGACTCGAGGTGTGCGCCCGCGTCGACGATCACCCGGGAGTGGGCAGCGCTGATACGCCCCTTCGCCTGCGCCTCCCAGACGGTGGGGAAGAGGTCGACGAGCATGCCCGCCGCGGTCATCCGTCGTTCGATCGTCCTGTCGCTGACGTGCTGGACCGCGGCGATCTCTGCGGCGATCATCGTGACCGACTGGTCGCCGCCGTCGGGGTGCTCGCCCTGCTTCGCGATGTCGATCGCCAGCCTCCCGGCCATCGCCAACAGCCCGTCGCGAGCGGCCGTCATGCTGCTCAACGTCGACTCGGCGATCTCGAGCGTCGTCACCAGATCGGCGAGAGCCGCCATCTGGGAATCGGTCGCATCGAGCACTGCGTTCATGCCTCCATCCTACCCCGCGCACCTCCGCACATTCGAACAAAGATACGATATATGCCGGTACGATGATCAACGCCGGAGGCCCCCGCCATGGCACACTGACCGGATGCTCCTGCACGTGGACGAGTCGGGCGTCGGCCCTCGGACCGTCGTGCTCCTGCACGGCATGATGGGCTCAGGGGAGAGCTGGCACCGCGTCGTGCCACGGCTCACGGCGCGGGGGTATCGGGTGCTCGCGCTCGATCTTCCCGGCCACGGCCGGTCTGCGCGTGATCCGCACCTCACGATCGAGACCGCGGCTACATCGGTGGTCGAGACGGTGCGAAGCCGGGCGACGGACGCTCCGGTGATCGCCGTCGGCCACTCCTACGGTGCGACCGTGCTCGCACAGGCGGCCGCCTCGCTCCGCCCGGCTCTCGCCGTGTATGTCGACGCCGCGCTGTCGCTCTCCGGAGGAGCGGATCGTGCGAGCCTCGTCGATGCCTATGAGAAGGACCGCAGAGCGCGGTCGTCGCCCGAGGCGCTGCGGACCGCCCGACCGTTCTACTCCGCCGCGGATGCCGAGGTCGAGGCCCGCGCGGCGGCGCGCTTCGACCCGGAGACCATGGCGTCCGTGTCCTGCGGGGACGACCGCGAGTGGGCACCGGGCCCGGCGTCGATCCTGGTCCGTGCAGATCCGAGTGCCTGGGTCTCCGACGATGACGCGCGCAGGTTCGCTCGACAGGGCGGTGAGGTCCGGAGCATCCCCGGGGCCGCACACACCATCTGGTACAGCCACTTCGACGAGTTCACGGCCGTGCTCCCCGAACTCTTCGGGTGATCGTGCCTCCCGGTCTCCACCGCGCTCGGCGTCGCGGTGCGCTAGTCCCAGAGCGGATCGTCGGGATCGGGGGAGTCCGTGCCGTCGGCGTCGGTCATGATGCGCGCGTCACCGATCCACGACGTCAGAGGGTCGGCGTGGAGAAAATGAGATCGCGGTGCGTCGAGGAGATCGGGCGTGGTCGCGATGTCGAGCGGCTCGTCGCTCGCGAAGATGACGACGTTGCCGAGTGGCCCTTCGTCGTCTTCCGGCTCGGCGTCGAGAACGACGGCGACGTGAGCGAACACGGAGCGCAGGGTGGCCGCCTGTCGGCGTGAGTACTCGAACGGATGCCCGTCGAGCAGGTTCACTGCGACGACCCCTGTCGCCGCGGAGCGCGCGGCGACCCGGCGGTAGAACTCCTGACTGGCCACGCGATGCCGGATGACGGCGGCATCCCAGAGGTCGACGACCGTGAAGCGCGCGTCCACCCACTCGGCGGCGGCGGCGGTGCTGCCCGTCGGGGCGGCGCCGGGTCCGCGAGACGGAGGAGACGGCACCGTCGATGGCTCCTCGCCCGGAAGCCCGGCGTCTGCGACGGTCCGCGCATCGCCGAAGATGACGCGTACGTCGGAGTCGGGAGGCAGCGGCAGCGCGTCGACCACCGCCGTGTAGAGGGCGGGCTCGAACTCGACGACGATCTGGGGCGATCCGGCACGCGTCGCCTCGACGTAGCGTGCCAGCGTGAGTGCTCCGGCTCCGAGATGCACCGTGAACAGCGGCGCTCCGGGCTCAGCGGCGGCATCCATCGCGCGGGCGATGTGCCGGGTGTACGCGTACTCGAGGTCGGTGGGCTCGACCATCGAGACGACGGACTGCGGAATGCCGTCCACGCTGAGTTCGAAGCGACCGGGTCGCTTTCTCGACTGCACCAGCTTCGCCTTGCGATCGTCTAGGGAGAGCGAGAACACCCGGCGTTTCCATGGCACCCGTCGAGTTTAGGGGCAGAGCGGCCGAGAGGCGGAGGGCCGAGGGGCGGGCAGACGCCCAGCCGGGACAACTACCCTGGAGAGGACATGGCACATCTTCTCGGGGCAGAGGCCCTTCATCTCGAATATCCGACAAGGGTCGTCTTCGACTCCGTGACCCTGGGCATCGAAGAGGGTGACCGCATCGGCATCGTCGGCCGCAACGGCGACGGCAAGTCCAGCCTGCTCGGCATGCTCGCCGGCATCAAGCAGCCGAATGCCGGTCGCGTCACGGTGCGCGGAGGGACGACGATCGGCGTGCTCGATCAGGCCGACACCCTCAGCGACGACCTGACGATCGCCGAGGCCGTCGTCGGCGACACCCCCGAGTACGAGTGGGCCGGCGACGCCCGCACCCGCGACGTGATCGAAGGGCTGCTCAAGGATCTGGCCTGGGATGCCGAGATCGGCTCGCTCAGTGGAGGCCAGCGTCGACGTGTGTCGCTCGCCAAACTGCTGACCGGCGACTGGGACGTCATCGCCCTCGACGAGCCCACCAACCACCTCGACGTCGAGGCCATCACGTGGCTCGCGGGACATCTCAAGAAGCGCTGGTCCACGAACTCCGGGGCCCTCATGGTCGTGACCCACGACCGGTGGTTCCTCGACGAGATCTGCACCGAGACCTGGGAGGTGCACGACCGCATCGTCGAGCCCTTCGAGGGCGGCTACGCGGCGTACATCCTGCAGAGGGTGGAGCGCGACCGGATGGCCGCGGCGACCGAGGCCAAACGGCAGAACCTCGCCACCAAGGAGCTCGCCTGGCTGCGTCGCGGTGCGCCCGCGCGCACGGCGAAGCCGAAGTTCCGCATCGAGGCCGCCAATGAGCTCATCGCCGATGTGCCGGAGATCCGCGACAAGGTCTCGCTGCAGTCGCTCGCGGTGTCCCGTCTCGGCAAGGACGTCGTCGATCTGCTCGACGTCGGCGTGACCTACCCGACCGTCGACGGCGGCACGCGGGAGGTGCTCCGCGACGTCGAGTGGCGCATCGCGCCGGGGGAGCGCACCGGCATCCTCGGGGTGAACGGTGCGGGCAAGTCGACCCTGCTCGGACTCATCGCAGGCACCGTGGAGCCGACCAGCGGTCGGGTCAAGCAGGGAAAGACCGTGAAGGTGAAGACCCTCACGCAGCGTCTCGATGAGCTCGAAGACGTGCGGCACGAGCCGGTGCGCGTCGTCGTGTCGCGGCTGCGCACCTCGTACACGATGGGCACGGGGTCCAAGGCGCAGGAACTCACCCCCGGACAGCTGCTCGAGCGACTCGGATTCGACTCGGCGCAGCTCTCCACGCCGGTCAAAGACCTCTCGGGAGGTCAGCAGCGTCGCCTCCAATTGCTGCTCGTGCTCCTCGACCAGCCGAACGTGCTGATCCTCGACGAGCCCACCAACGATCTCGACACTGACATGCTCGCCGCCATCGAGGACCTGCTCGACTCCTGGTCGGGCACCCTGCTCGTCGTCTCGCACGACCGGTACTTCCTCGAGCGCGTCACCGACCAGCAGTTCGCGATCCTCGACGGTCACCTGCGCCACCTGCCGGGCGGCGTCGACGAGTATCTCCGGCTGCGCCTGCTGCAGACCTCTGCACCGGGCAGGTCGCAGACGGCCGTCAACACGGAGAAGAAGACGCCGAGCCTCGACGGCGCCGCGCTGCGCTCGGCACAGAAAGAGGTGTCGTCGCTGGAACGGCGCATCCAGAAGCTGACGCAGCAGGTCGACAAGGCCAAGCAGGCCCTCGCGGATCACGACCAGGCCGACTTCGCGGGCCTCGGCGAGAAGATGAAGACGATCGGCGAGCAGCAGGCCGAGATCGAGGAGCTCGAGCTCCGCTGGTTCGAGCTGAGCGAGGAGCTCGACTGATCCGACCCTCGCCATCCGGGCCCCGTGGGAATACGGTGGCACTGCCGTGCGCTGTGCTCTGGGCGGGGTTCGATGCCATCCGGGATCGCACAGTGTGATCCTGCGGCACCCGGGAGGTTCAGATGGAAGGACTCGAGGTCACCGTCCTGATCGGACTCACGATCCTCGTGGGAACGCTGCTCGCGCCGCGTGTGCGGCTGGCGCTGCCGCTCGTGCTCGTCATCCTCGGCCTGGCGCTCGGCTTCGTGCCGCAGCTGCGTGAGATCCAGCTCCCGCCCGAGACCGTGCTGCTGCTGTTCCTGCCGGTGATGCTGTTCTGGGAGAGCCTGACGACGTCGCTGCGCTCCATCCGGCGCGACTTCCGCTACATCCTCCCCATGAGCACTCTGCTCGTCGTCGCATCCGCCTTCGCCGTCGCCGGGGTCGGGATCCTGTTCGGGATGCCGTGGGAGACCGCCCTGATCCTCGGCGCCGCCGTCGCGCCGCCGGATGCGACGGCTGTGGCCGCCCTCGGAAGGCTGCTGCCGAAACGCCTGTTCATGAAGCTCAAGGCGGAGAGCCTCACCAACGACGGCACCGCACTGGTGCTCTACGCCATCGCGATCTCGCTCGCACTCGGCGGCAACGTGACACCGCTGTCGGTGACGATGTCGGTGCTCACGTCGTACCTCGGAGGCATCGCGGCCGGTGTGGTGATCGCCGCCCTCGGCTACCTGCTGCTCCGTCGCTCCTCCTCGACGACCGTCATCAACGTCACCCTGCTGCTGGTCCCGTTCTCGGCCTTCCTGCTGGCCGAGATCGTGCACGCGTCCGGCGTTCTCGCCGTGGTGGTGGCCGGACTCATCGTCGCCTACGTGTCGCCGAGGGTCACGACGGCCTCGTCGCGTCGTCAGGTCGCCGCGGCGTGGCCGTTCGGCGTCTTCCTGCTCAACGGCGCGCTCTTCGTGCTGATCGGACTCGAGGTGCAGTTCGTCGCGCATGAGATCTCGGCGGCCGCCATCGGACGGCTGGTGCTGATCACGCTCGCCGTATGGGTGTCGCTGCTGGTCGTGCGCTACCTCTTCCAGGTCATGAACGCACTGTTCCAACGCCGCAACACGGTGCGCCCCTCCCGCGGCGCGAGGGCGCGTTCGATGGCGGTGTCGACCGTCGCCGGCATGAGGGGCGCCGTCTCGCTGGCGATCGCCCTGTCGGTTCCGGTCGCCAGTTCCACCGAGGGGGAGATCGCCGGGCGCGATGAGATCGTCTTCGTGACTGCCGGGGTCATCCTGCTGAGCCTGCTCGTTCAGGCACCCCTGCTGCCGGCGATCGTCCGCTGGGCGAGATTCCCGGTGGATCACGCGGAGGACGAGGAGTACGAGCTCGCGGAGCGGACCATCTCGGGAGCCGCCCTCGCGGCGCTGGACGATCTCGCGGTCGAGCACGGCATCGGGCAGGAGATCCGCGACAAGGTGCGCGCCGAGGGCTATCAGATGCTCGAGTTCTCGAACGCACGGGCTCTCGCGCGCGAGCAGGCCATCGTGGACGCCGAGGCGGAGGCCCTCGATGTGATGCTGGGGGAGCCGGACCCGCTGGGCGGTGACGAGCAGATCGACGGCGGGGCGGATGACGCGTCGCCGCGCCTCCGGCTGCCAGACCCCCGGCCCGGCGCCGACACGTCGGCCGATGGCACGTCGGGGGACGGCGAGGTCAGGACTCTGCAGATGCTCGCGACCTCGGTCGACGTCGACGTGATGCAGCGCTCGCCGCTGCTGCGCCACGAGGAGCACACGAGGCTCAAGCTGGCGCTGCTCGACCGCAAGCGGGAAGTGCTGCTCGGGCTGCGCAGAGACGGCACGGTCGACGACCTGGTGGTGCGCCGCATCTCCGCCCGGCTCGACCTGGAGCAGGTCCGTCTGCAGGGCATCGAGGAGTACGACTGAGAGCTGTGACGCCGTGTGACACTCGATTGTCGCGCACGGCATCGCGCTGCCTAACGTATTCGAGTCCCCCAAGAGAGGAACCCGAACACTCATGTCCATCAACGCATCCCGTCGGACCACATCCGTCATCGCCGCGCTCGCCGCGGTCCCGCTCTTCGTCGCGCTCGCAGGCTGCGCGACGCCATCCTCCGACGCCGGCTCCGGCGGGGGTGACTCCGCGGACGAGACCGTCAAGATCGGCATCGTCGGCAAGGGCGACCCGCAGTGGGCCCCTTTCGTCGAGGCGGCGGCCGAAGAAGGCATCACGGTCGAGCTCGTCGACTTCGGCTCGTACGAGCAGGTGAACCCCGCTCTGTCCGAGGGCGAGATCGACATCAACCAGTTCCAGCACATCGTGTACCTCGCCGAGTACAACAGCGCCTCGGGATCCGACCTGACGCCGATCGGATCCACCGCGATCTACCCGTTGGGTCTGTACTCGAGCAAGTACGACGACGTCGACGACATCCCCAAGGGTGAGACCGTCGCCGTTCCGGACGACGCCTCGAACCAGGCGCGCGCTCTCCTGGTCCTGCAGTCGGCCGGTCTCATCGAGCTCAAGAGTGGCGGATCGATCGTCTCCGACCTCGCCGACGTCGACACCGACAAGTCCAAGGTCAAGGTCACCGCCCTCGAGGCGGCGCTGATCCCCACGTCGCTGCCCGATGTCGCCGCCGCGATCATCAACAATGACTTCGTCAAGGACGCGGGCCTCACCTTCGACGACGCGATCGCCCAGGACGACCCGGAGGACCCCAACGCGCTGCCCTACGTGAACATCTTCGCGACGCGTGCGGAGGATGCCGACAACGAGACGTACCTGAAGCTCGTCGAGATCTTCCAGACGAACAAGGACGTGCAGGCCGGTCTGATCGAGTCGTCGGGTGACACCGCTGTGCCGGTGCAGACCCCGGCCGAAGACCTCGTCGCATCGCTGAAGAAGGTCCAGGAGGACACCGAGGCCACGAAGTAGGACGATCGGGTGCCAGGCACCCCGTCCGATGAGGCAGAATCGGGTGGCGCTTCGTGCGTCACCCGATTCTTCGTTCCCGAAGCAGACCGGAGCACCACATGCCGATCGTCACTCTGACGAACGTCTCCAAGACCTACCCCTCCCGCACCCGAGACGATGATGAGGTCGTGGCTGTCGACGACGTCACCCTCTCGATCGAGAAGGGAGATGTCTTCGGCATCATCGGCTACTCCGGTGCCGGCAAGTCGACCCTCGTCCGGCTGATCAACGCGCTCGAACCCGCGACGAGCGGGACCATCACGGTCGATGACGTGGACATCACCTCCCTCCGTGAGAGCGAGCTGCGCAAGGTCCGCGGCGGGATCGGCATGATCTTCCAGCAGTTCAACCTGTTCGCCTCACGCAGTGTCAAGGCGAACATCGCGTACCCGCTCAAGCTCGCCGGCTGGTCCAAGGCCGACATCGAGACCAGAGTCACCGAATTGCTCAGCTTCGTCGGCCTCGCCGACAAGGCCAAGGCCTACCCTGAGCAGCTCTCCGGCGGTCAGAAGCAGCGCGTCGGCATCGCCCGCGCACTCGCCACCGGCCCCGCGATCCTCCTCGCCGATGAGGCCACCAGTGCCCTCGACCCGCAGACCACGCACGAGGTGCTGGATCTGCTGAAGCGGGTGAACAAGGAGCAGGGCGTCACGATCGTCGTCATCACGCACGAGATGGACGTCATCCAGACCATCGCGACCAAGGTCGCTGTCATGGAGAACGGGCGGGTGATCGAGCAGGGCGACGTCTTCGACGTCTTCTCCGCCCCGCAGAACCCCGCCTCGCAGCGGTTCGTCGGCACGGTCGTCAAGGGCATCCCGTCGCCGTCCGAGCTCGGCGTGCTGCGCGACCGCCACCGTGGCCGCCTCGTCACGTTCTCGTTCCGCGACGGCGATTCCTCTCAGGCGCAGGTCTTCCTCGACCTCGCCGGCGCGGGACTCGACTTCGAACTCGTCTACGGCGGTATCAACGACATCCGAGGTCGAGCCTTCGGGCACCTCACGCTCGCGATCCGGGGTGACGACGCCATGATCGACCGCACACTCGCCGACATCGCCCAGCGCGTCGAAGTCACCGAGATCGCCGGAGAGGAGGCACGCTGATGGATCGTCTGAACGAATTGTGGCCCGAGCTGTGGAAGTCCGCGCTCGAGACCCTCTACATGACGACGTTCGCGCTCGTCCTCGGTGGCATACTCGGCCTCGCGATCGGGGTCGTCCTCTACGTCTCCCGACCAGGCGGTCTCGCGCAGAACCGCGCCGTCGCGATCATCGCGAACCTCGGAGTCAACTTCTTCCGGCCGATCCCGTTCGTGCTCTTCGTGGCGGTCTCCCAGCCGCTGGCTCGTGTCGTGGTCGGAACGGGCATCGGCACGACCGCCGGGGCCTTCATGATCGCCCTCGCCGCGGCTTTCGCGATCGGACGCATCGTCGAGCAGCATCTCGTCTCGGTCTCGCCCGGCGTCATCGAGGCGGCTCGGGCGATGGGCGCGGGTCCCTGGCGCATCCTCTTCACCGTCGCCATCCCCGAGTCGCTGGGGCCGCTCATCCTCGGCTACACGTTCATCGTCGTCGCACTCATCGACATGACAGCCATGGCGGGGCTGATCGGCGGCGGCGGACTCGGAGCGTTCGCCCAGATCTACGGGTTCCGGCAGTTCGAGCCGGTCGTGATGTGGACCGCGATCGTGCTGATCGTCGTGTTCGTGCACCTCGTGCAGATGCTCGGCACGCGCCTGGCGCGCAAGATCATGCGCCGCTGACGGGCGCTTCCTGCAGCGTGCGCGTCGTGGAGAACATCCGCGGCGCGCCGCTCAGTGGATCGACGAAGTGCAGTTCGCGCGCGAGCAGCTGCATGGGGTGGTCGAAGTCGTCGGGGCGCTCGCCCCGCAGCTCCGGATAGAACGGATCGTTCAGGATGCCGAGGCGGAGAGCCGCGAGGTGCACCCGCAGCTGATGCATCTTGCCGCTGTGCGGACGCAGCAGCGTGTGCACGACGCGCTCGTCGGCGTCGATGACCTCGATCGCGGTCTCGGCGTTGGGTTCGCGCTCGTCGTCGACCTGCACCTTCAGTTCGTTGCGGAGCTTCACGATGTGGTTGCGGTAGACCAGGGGGAACCGAGACGCGTCCCAGTCCGCCGGGCGCGCGGAGACCGCCTCGTACACCTTCTGCACCTGTCTGGTCTCGAACAGCAGCTGATACGGGCCCCTCGTGGCCGGACGCGCCGAGAACATGAGCACTCCGGCGGTCGCGCGGTCCAGACGGTGGATGGGGGCGAGCTCGTCGTTGCCGAGCAGATTGCGCAGGCGGATGAGAGCGGAGTTCTGCAGGAACTTGCCACCGGGGATGGTCGGCAGGAAGTGCGGCTTGTCGACGACCACCAGGTCGTCGTCCTGATGCAGGACCTCGATCTCCGCCGGGAGCCGGGTCTCCACAGGAGGATCGCGGTAGTACCAGATGAACTCCTCCACGCCCAGGGGAGTGTCCCTGGCGAGGGGTGTGCCGTCGCGGGCCACGATCTCGCCGCGGTCGAAGCGGCTCAGCAGGCCTTCGGGATCGAGGTGGAAGAAGCGGTCGATCATGTACGCGCCCACCGTCGGCCATTCGCCGGTCATCGGCACGTGCAGACGCGTGGCGCCGACGCCGTCGCGCACCGGAAGAGGGGAGAGCATGGCCATGTCGTCAGCGCCTCACGCGTCGACGCTGAGACTGAGCTTGCGCAGCAGACCGGCCAGTCGGTCGCGATCCGCGCGCGACAGCGCCTGCAGCAGGTCGTCCTCGACGTCGACGAGGCGCGTGATCGCGGCATCCACCCGGATCCGTCCGTCATCCGTGAGCGTGACCAGCACGCTGCGGCCGTCGGCGGGATCCGCTTCGCGGCGCACGAACCGGCGCCCGACCAGACGATCGATGCGGTTGGTCATGGTGCCGCTCGACACCAAGGTCTGCTGGAGAAGCTGCTTCGGAGAGAGCTGGAACGGCGCGCCCGCCCGCCGCAGTGCGGAGAGCACGTCCCACTCCCAGGATTCGAGATCGCTGCGGCGGAACACGTCACGACGCGCCCTGTCGAGAAGGCGCGTCAGCCTGTCCATCCGCGAGAGGACCTCGAGGGGCGAGAAATCGAGGTCGGGGCGCTGGGTGTTCCAGGCGCCCACGATCCGGTCAACCTCATCCGCCTCAGTCATCCGTCCATTATCGCGGGTGCGGTCGGGCCTGCGGGTGCGCCGGTCAGTCCGCGTCGAGCCGGATCGTCATGAACGTGCTGTGCGGATCTTCCACGTAGTCGGCGAACGGACCGCACTCCTCGAACCCCGCGCGGGCGTAGAGCGCGTGCGCGGCTCGGAAGAAGTCCGCACTGCCGGTCTCCAGCGAGACGCGCCGCACGCCACGGCGTCGCGCATCGTCGAGCAGCGCATCGAGCACCGCCTGTCCGAGTCCTTCGCCGCGCCGACCGGGATCCGTGCGCATCGACTTGAGCTCCTCGTGCCCCTCCGAGATCGGGGCGAGTGCGCCGGTCGCCACCAGCAGGTCGCCGTCGCGAAGCGCGAACAGGCGGACGCCCGGCGTCAGGAGACGGTCGAGGGTGAGCGCGTGCTGACTCTCCGGCGGAGCCGTCCCGGCCATATCGGCGTGATGGTCGAGAAGGAATGCGGCGAGGCCGGGCACGGGGCCCTCGACGCGGTCGATCGTGATGCTCATGCCGGAAGCATCTCAGACCCGTGTTTCGCAGGGATGACGGCGTGGCAGAATTGACGGGCGGTGCCCTCGGGTGCCGCGGTCCGCCGTGGTGTAATGGCAGCACGACAGCCTTTGGAGCTGTGAGGTCTAGGTTCGAGTCCTGGCGGCGGAGCATGACTGGGAACACGCTCGCCATCATCATCCTCGCCGCAGGCCAGGGAACGCGCATGCGCTCCCGGCTGCCCAAGGTGCTGCACGAGATCGGCGGGCGCCCGCTCGTCGGCCATGTGCTCACCACGGCGCAGCGGCTCGGGGCCGACCACGTCGAGGTGGTCGTGCGGCACGAGCGCGATCAGGTGGTGGCGGCGCTCGCTCACGACTATCCGGATGCGATCTTCGTCGATCAGGACGAGATCCCCGGCACGGGACGTGCCGTCCAGGTGGCCGTCGACGCGCTCCCGGACGAGTTCGACGGTGACGTCCTCGTGCTCTCCGGGGACTGCCCTCTCGCCGATGCCGACACCCTGCGTGCGTTCCTCGAGGCCCACCGTGCAGGGCAGGCCGGGGCGACGCTGATGACGGCCGTCGTCGACGATCCCACCGGGTACGGTCGCGTGATCCGCGACGAATCCGGCGGTGTCGACCGCATCGTGGAGCAGAAGGATGCGAGCGCCGACGAGGCGGCCGTGCGCGAGATCAACGCGGGCATGTACGTCTTCCGGGTCGGCGTGCTGCGCGAGTATCTCCCGACGGTGGGAGTCGACAACGCGCAGAGCGAGATGTACCTCACCGACGTCCCCGGGATGCTCCGGCGCGACGGCAGCCCGGTCGCCGCCTCCGTGGTGACGGACGTCACCGTGACGTACGGCGTGAACGACCGCGCACAGCTTGCCGAGGTCGGGCGGCTGCTCAACCAGCGCATCGTCCGGCGCTGGCAGCTCGAGGGCGTCACTGTGATCGATCCCGCGACCACGTGGATCGATGACGATGCGACGCTGGCTCCCGACGTCACGATCCTGCCGAACACCCACATCCTGCGGGCCACGAAGATCGCGGAGGGCGCCATCATCGGCCCGGACACGACCCTCGTCGACTGCGAGGTGGGGGAGGATGCGATCGTCCGTCGCAGCGACGCCACGCTCGCCGTGATCGGCGCGGAGGCGACGGTGGGGCCGTTCTCGTTCCTCCGCCCCAACACCGTGCTCGGGGCCAGAGGCAAGATCGGCGCGTACGTCGAGACGAAGAACGCCGAGATCGGCGAGGGCAGCAAGGTGCCGCACCTGTCGTACGTCGGCGACGCCACCATCGGGCGCGGGGTCAACCTGGGAGCCAGCACGATCACCGCGAACTACGACGATGTGCACAAGCACCGCACCGTCGTGGAGGACGAGGTGCACACGGGCTCGCACACGACCCTCGTCGCGCCCGTTAGGCTGGGAGCCGGTGCCAAGACGGGCGCCGGCGCCGTCGTCCGCAAGGACGTCCCCGCCGGATCGCTGTCGATGAGCATCGCCCCTCAGCGCAACATCGAGGGGTGGGTCGAGAAGAACAGGGCAGGCACGGGTGCGGCAGACGCCGCCGCCCGATCCCGAGTGGCGGAGTAGGCGAACACGATGGCGCGCAAGAAGAAGACGGTCGATCTGGACCGTGACAACGGCATCGCTCCCGGCCTTGTCGCCAAGACCAAGAAGCGTCTCGTCGTCGCGGGCGGGCGCTCGCACCCGCAGCTGGTCGCCGACGTCGCGGCCTCGCTCGGCACCGAGGTCGTGCCGACCGAGCACCGCACCTTCGCGTCCGGCGAGATCTACGCCCGATTCGACGTCTCGATCCGCGGCTGTGATCTCTTCCTCATCCAGACCTTCGGCGAGCCGGTCAACGAGTGGCTCATGGAAGCGCTCATCATGATCGACGCGGCCAAGCGGGCATCCGCCAAGCGCATCACCGTCGTCGCCCCGTACTATCCGTACTCCCGCCAGGACAAGAAGGGACGCGGCCGCGAGCCGATCAGCGCCCGCCTCGTCGCTGACCTGCTGAAGACCGCCGGCGCCGACCGCGTGATGAGCGTCGATCTGCACGCCGCCCAGATCCAGGGCTTCTTCGACGGACCCGTCGACCACCTGTTCGCCAAGCCCGTGCTGCTGGACTATTTCCAGCGCACACTGACCGCGGCGGATCGCGAGATCCTCACGGTCGTCTCGCCCGATATGGGCCGCGTGCGCGTCGCCGACACCTGGTCGGACAGCCTCGGCGCACCGCTCGCCATCATCCACAAGCGTCGCGACCCCAAGGTCGCCAACCAGGTCTCCGTGCACGAGATCGTCGGAACCGTCGAGGGACGCACCTGCCTCCTCGTCGACGACATGATCGACACCGGTGGCACGATCGTGAAGGCGGCGCAGGCGCTCAAAGCCGCGGGCGCGCACCGGGTGATCGTCGCGGCGACGCACGCGATCTTCAGCGATCCCGCCTCCGAGCGACTTCAGGATGCGTCGATCGATGAGGTCGTCATCACCGACACCATCCCGCTCACCGAGTCGCGGCGCTGGGACAAGCTCACCGTCCTGCCGATCGCCCCGCTCCTGGCCCGTGCGATCCACGAGGTCTTCGAAGACGGTTCCGTGACGAGCATGTTCGGCGGCGACGCTTAGGATCCCCATACCCGGGGCACAGCCCGTGCATAGACGCGATCCCTACGGTCGAGACAACACATCGATCAAGGCCGGAAGGACCATCATGATCCGCACGACTGTACCGACTTCTGTTCGTAAGGGCGCTGCCATCGCCGGCGTCGCGGGGCTCCTCGTCCTTGCAGGGTGCTCCGGCACCGCCGACGCCGAGGACTCTTCCACCGGGACGGGAACGGGTAACGCCGAATCCAGTGCCCCCTCGAACGCCGCGTCTGCCGGCGACTACACCGACGGCACGTACACGGCCGACGGCTCGTACAAGACTCCCGAGAGCGTGGAATCGGTCAGCGTCACCCTCACGATCGCCGACGGCGTCGTGAAGGACGTCGAGGTGACGGGCGACCCGAAGGCCCGCGAGACCGAGCAGTACCAGGGACAGTTCATCAAGGGGATCTCGGATGAGGTCGTGGGCAAGTCGCTCGACGACCTGAAGGTCGATCGCGTCGCCGGCTCCTCGCTCACCAGCGGCGGATTCAACGAGGCCGTCGCGTCGATCAAGGAGCAGGCCGCCGCCTAGGCGCCTGCCCACGGCAATGGCGATCTGGCGTTTCGACGCGATCGGCACCCGCTGGGAGATCGAGACGACCGATGATCTCGAGAGCGACGCGAAGGGCCGGGTCGCCGCCGAGATCGAGCGTTTCGACGCGGAGTGGTCGCGGTTCCGCACGGATTCCGCGGTCACCAGGGTCGGACGCGAGGGCGGTGAGATCGCCTCTGCGGATGCGGGGGCGATGCTCGACGCGTATCGAGAGCTCGCGCATGCCACAGCGGGAGCGGTGAATCCTCTCGTCGCCGACAGTCTGGCGGCGCTGGGATACGACGCCTCGTACTCTCTCGTCGCGGGCGATCCGATCGTCGCTCCCCGTGAGTGGTCGCAGCGGCTGCGGTGGACCCCGCAGACGGTGACCGCCGACGAGCCGACCCTGCTCGATGTGGGTGCACTCGGCAAGGGACGTCTCGTCGACCTCGTCAGCGGTGTGCTTGCGGATCTGCCGGGCGATCTCGTCATCGACGCGGGCGGCGACATGCGTGCGCGCGGGAACGCCGTGCGCGTCGGCCTCGAGCATCCGTACGACGCGACGAGGGCGATCGGCGTCCTCGAGCTGCAGGACGCCGCACTCTGCGCCTCCGCGGTAAACCGACGAGCGTGGGGCGACGGGCTGCACCACGTGCTCGATGCCCGCACAGGGATGCCCGTGCGGACGTGGGCGGCCACGTGGGCGATCGCGCCGGACGCCATGCGAGCGGATGCCGTCGCGACCGCGCTGTTCTTCGACGGCGGCCCCGAGCTCGCCGCATCCTGGGGCGTCGAGTGGGTGCGGATGTCCACGGACGGCCGGGCCGAGAGCTCTCCCGACTGCCCCGCCCAGCTTTTCACCGCTCGTTCCTGAGTCCCCGAGAGGGAAGATAAGACCGTGATCACCTCCATCACCTCCGCCCGGCAGCGCATCCTCGCGCTGCTCGGCGGCATCTCGATGTACCGAATGGTGCTGTTCTCCCTCGTCGCGCTCACGGCGATCGCCGTGGTGCTGTCGGCCCTGGGGGTGATCGTGTCGCCCACTCCGCTCGAGATCCTCGTCTCCCTCGTCGTGCTCGCTGTGGTGATCTCCCTGGTCGACGCGGCCGCGCAGCGCATCCTCCGCCGACCGTGGCGCATCGAGTCGTCTCTCGTGACCGCACTGATCCTGCTGTTCGTGCTCCGCCCCGGCATCGAGCCGAGCGCGCTCCTCGGCCTCGCGATCGCCGGAATCGTCGCGAGCCTGTCGAAGTACCTGATCGTGTGGCGGGGCAGGCACATCCTCAATCCCGCCGCGTTCGGCGCAGCGGTCGTCTCGATCCTCGGATCCTTCGGCGCCTTCGAGTGGCTGGGAACGTCGTCGTCGTGGTGGGTGGGAACGCCCTCGCTTCTCATCCCGGTCGTCATCCTCGGCCTCGCCGTCCTGTGGCGCACCGAGAAGGTGCGCATCGTCGTGGTCTTCCTGGTGATCGCCGTCGCGGTCTCGGTCCTCCGCCAGGCCGTCCAGGCGCAGGAGGCCTCCTTCGCGTTCGACGTGGGCACGGCCCTCTCGTTCGCCGTGCTGCAGTCGCCCTTCCTGTTCCTAGGGGCGTTCATGCTGTCCGAGCCGCTGACCCTGCCGCCGCGTCGCTGGCAGCAGTTCTCGGTGGCGGCGCTGGTGGGTGTTCTCGCCGGCTGGCCGATCGCCGTCGGCACCCTCTTCACTCTCGGACAGGAGCGCGCGCTGCTCATCGGGAACCTGCTCGCGTTCGCCTTCGCCCTGCGCGGATCCGTGAAGCTGGTGCTCGAGAAGAGGCGCTCGGTCACCCCGACCGCGCAGGAGCTCACCTTCCGCGTCGAGGGGCCCGTGAAGTTCCTGCCGGGTCAGTACCTCGAACTCGACGTCCCGCATCGCCGCCCCGATGTGCGCGGCACCCGACGCGAGTTCAGCATCGTCTCGGCGCCCGCCGACCTTCCCACGCTGCGCATCGCCTACAAGCACGGCGATCAGGCGCATCCGTCGAGCTACAAGCGCGCACTGGCCGACGCCACGCCCGGAGCCGGCCTCGCGGTCACGGGCACCTGGGGCGACTTCCTGCTGCCGCGCGAGGAGACGCCCGTCCTGATGGTCGCCGCGGGGATCGGCGTCACCCCGTTCGTGTCGCAGCTGCGCCAGCTGCAGCTGACCGGGCAGCGACGCGACGTGGTGCTCGTTTACGTGGCGTCGAGCAGCGCGGAGCTCGCGTTCCGCGATGAGCTCGTGGAGACCGGGGCGCGGGTGATCGTGTTCACGCGCGATGAGCCGAGCGATCTGCCCGCGCACTGGAGCTGGGCGCAGGGCGCCCGACTCGACGCCGCGGGACTCGAGCGTCACGTGCACGATCTCGACGAGCGGCACTCGTACATCTCGGGTCCGCCACGGCTGATCGCCGACCTCGCCCCGGCTCTCCGCAAGGCGCGGTCTCTGACGACCGACGCGTTCGCCGGGTACTGACGGTCCGAGGTCCCGTCCGGTTCTGTCGCTCCGGTCGCGTGCCGGATGCAGGATCGGGGCACGTTCGGCGGATGAATCCGAGGGTTCTGGTCCTGCATCCGTGCCGTGGTCCTGCGGACGGCACGCCAGATCCGGGCGTGAAGCCGAGCGACGGCGGACACGATGGCCGCTGCCACGATCGGCCAGTCATGCACGATCATCGCGTAGTCGAATCGCAGCGTCTCAAAGCCTCGCCGGGATGCTTCCGCATCCCGCATCAGGTCGCGGTGACGATGCGCGGCGTCGCCGTGGAAGCCGCAGTCGCAGCAGCGATTCGAGGCCGCTGTCGGCGTCGGCCCGAGCCAGGTCGATGAGCCACCGCGCCTTCAGAGGCAGCCGGGAGCGGATCCGTGCGCGACCCGCGGCTTCGACCAGGCGCGGCCGCAGAGCGGATTCCAGGGCGACGAAGAATGCCTCATCGCCTCGACACGGATAGACGTGCACGCGGATCGGCGTCCTCGTCGAGAGTCCATACGCCGTGCGAGCGGAGAGCACCCGAACAGGTCAGGGTCCCGCAGTGTTGCGCCGCGGCGATCCTCGGGCCGAGCCGTCGGAAGAGCCTCGAACGGAGAGTGGTTGAGCGGTCTGCAGGATCGAAGCACGGATGCAGGGAGGCATCCCTCGTTCGATCCTGCAGACGTGCCGGGATCCTGCAGACGGGACGGGATGCTGCAGCGGCTGGGATCGCTTACGGGGAGGTCACTCCGCCGGGGCTCACCGGGATCCGGACCGTGAAGGTCGTGTCTCCCGGCCGGCTGTCGACCGAGATGTGGCCGCCGTGCCCCTCGACGATCGCCTTGACGATCGCGAGGCCCAGGCCGGTACCACCCGTCTGGCGGGCCCGTGAGCTGTCGCCCCGCGCGAACCGCGCGAACAGCTCCTCCCGCACCGCCGGGTCGATGCCCGGACCGTCGTCGTGCACTTGGAGCACCGCCTCGTCGCCCTCGCGACTGACCTTCAGCGTGATCGCCGTGCCGGCAGGCGTGTGCGTACGGGCGTTCGCGAGCAGGTTCGCGACCACCTGGTGCATGCGTCCCGAATCCCCGACGATGACGAGCGGCTCGTCGGGCGCCTCGATGTTCCAGTGGTGGTCGGCGGCCGTCGGCCGGGCATCCGACAGGCCCTCGAGCGCCAGCTGCGTGAGATCGACCGTGCCGTACACGAGTTCACGGCCCTCGTCGAGACGGGCGAGCAGCAGCAGATCCTCGACGAGCCGGGTCATCCGCAGCGATTGCGCCTGGATGCGTTCGAGCGAGGTGGTCGTGCTCTCGATCGCCGCCTCCCCGGCCTGCTGCTTGAGTGCGCGCAGCGAGAGCTCCGAGTACCCGCGGATCGACGAGAGCGGTGTGCGCAGCTCGTGGCTGGCGTCGGCGACGAACCGGCGCATCCGCTCCTCGTTCTTCTGACGCGAGGCGAGCGAGTCGTTGACGTGGTCGAGCAGGGTGTTGAGCGAGGCGCCCACGAGGCCGGTCTCGGTACGCGGGTCCGCTTCGGCGGCGGGCACGCGCTCGGTGATCTCGACCTCACCGCGATCGAGCGGCTGGTTCGCGACGCGGGTGGCCGTCGCCGCGACCGCCCGCAGAGGCCTCAGGCCGACCCTGATCGTGATCGCGGTGGTGAGGGCGAGCAGGATCAGTCCGCCGATCGTGGCCAGGGCGATCACCGTGAGCAGCGTCGCCAGCTGATTCTGGATCTCGTTGCGGGGGAGTCCGGTGATCACGTACACCCCGTTCGGGGCCTGCTTCACGACGACGAGGTACGAGCCGAAGTCATCGAGGGTGACGGTTCCCTGTGCTCGACCGCTGAGCGAGGCGTTGATGCGGGAGAGATCGGCAGCGGTGAGCGTCTGCGACACCCCGCTCCACTGTCCCTTCATATCGGGGAAGACGACGCCGCCCGTACCGTTCTGCGGACTCGAGACCGCGAGCAGGATCCCCGGCACGGGGTCGGTCACACCGAGGAGGGAGTCGATGCTCGCGTACTGCTCGGGAACGGTGCTCGCCCATTTCGCCACCTGCAGGGCATAGCCGTCGAGACGGTCCTCGAGCTGTCGCTCGAGGGTCCCTCCGAGCAGAGCGCTGGTGATCACGGCGACGATCACGAGGATGAGCGAGACGAACCCGATCACGGCTGTCATCAGCCGGGTCTGCAGGCTCATCGGACGATTCGTCATCCCCGTGCTGCTCACTGGGGCGCCTTGATCATGTAGCCGACACCTCGCACGGTGTGCAGCAGCGGGGTGCGGCCCGCGTCGATCTTCTTGCGCAGGTACGAGATGTACAGCTCGACGACCGACGATTTGCCGCCGAAGTCGTAGCTCCAGACCCGATCGAGAATCTGCGCCTTCGAGAGCACCCGACGCTCGTTGCGCATCAGATAGCGCAGCAGCTCGAACTCCGTGGCGGTGAGCTCGATCTCGGTGCCGTCGCGCACGACCTCATGGCTGTCCTCGTTGAGCGTGAGGTCGGCCACCCGGAGGATCGACTGCCCCTCGTCTGCCATCGCATGCCCGGTGCGGCGGATGATGGCACGCAGCCTTGCGATCACCTCCTCCAGGCTGAAGGGCTTGGTGACGTAGTCGTCGCCACCGGCGGTGAGGCCCGCGACGCGGTCGCCGACGGCATCCTTCGCGGTGAGGAAGAGCACAGGGACGAGGCTGCCGGACTCGCGGAGCCGGCGCAGCACAGCCATCCCGTCGAGGTCGGGCATCATGATGTCGAGCACCAGGGCATCCGGTTCGAACTCGCGCGCGACCTGCAGGGCCTCGAGGCCGGAGGACGCGGTGCGGACCTCCCAGCCCTCCATCCGCAGCGCCATCGCGAGCAGATCGGTGAGCATCTGCTCGTCATCGACGGCGAGGATACGCAGCGGGGAGCCGTCGGGACGGTGCAGTTCGGGGAGATCGGTGCTCATGAGTACATTCTGCGGAATCAGCTATGGGTTTTCTATGGAGTCCGTTATGCGTCTGCTGTGAGGTCCGAAGCATCGGCGACCCCAGGCGCGATGCAGCGGACACGACGAAGGCCCCGGCGTTCCCGCCGGGGCCTTCGTTCTGTCGCAGACGCGATCAGTGCGTGTCTTCCGCCTCGATCTCGGTACGGTCGCCCGACCACTGCGTGTGGAAGGTTCCCGGCTTGTCGATGCGCTTGTACGTGTGCGCGCCGAAGAAGTCGCGCTGACCCTGCACGAGCGCGGCCGGAAGGCGGTCGGCGCGGATGCCGTCGTAGTACGACAGCGACGACGAGAACGCCGGAGCGGGGATGCCGGCCTCGGCCGCGGCGATGACGACACGGCGCCACGACGCCTGTGCGCGCGTGATGGCCTCGGTGAAGTACGGGGCGGTCAGCAGCACCGGAAGACCGGGCTCCGCCTGGTACGCGTCGGCGATGCGGTTGAGGAACTGGGCGCGGATGATGCAGCCTCCGCGCCAGATCTTGCTGATGGCGCCGAGGTCGATGTTCCAGTCGTACTCGGCCGCGCCGGCGCGGATCTCGTCGAAGCCCTGCGAGTACGCGACGATCTTTGACGCGTAGAGCGCCAGGCGTACGTCCTCGATGAAGGACTCGGTGTCCTCGACCGTGAACTCGTCTTCGGGGCCGGGCAGGTCGCCCGACACCGCACGCTGCTCGGGGTGCGACGAGAGCGAGCGGGCGAAGGTCGCCTCCGCGATGCCGGAGACGGGCACGCCGAGCGACAGGGCGGTCTGCACCGTCCACGCGCCGGTGCCCTTGGCGCCGGCCTGGTCGAGGATCACGTCGACGAGCGGTTGGCCGGTCTCGGCATCGACCTGGCGGAGCACCTCGGCGGTGATCTCGATCAGGTACGACTCGAGCTCGCCCGTGTTCCACTCGGCGAAGATCTCGGCGATCTCGGCGGGGGACTTGCCGGTGCCGCGGCGGATGAGGTCATAGGCTTCGGCGATCAGCTGCATGTCGGCGTACTCGATGCCGTTGTGCACCATCTTCACGAAGTGGCCGGCACCGTCGTGTCCGACGTGCGTGACACAGGGCTCGCCCTCGGCTACGGCGGCGATCGACTTGAGGATCGGCCCGAGGGTGACCCACGACTCATCCGAACCGCCGGGCATGATCGACGGGCCGAGCAGTGCGCCCTCCTCGCCGCCGGAGATGCCGGCGCCGACGAAGTTGATGCCGGTCTCGCGCACGGCCTTCTCGCGACGGATCGTGTCGGGGAAGTAGGCGTTGCCGCCGTCGACGATGATGTCGCCCGGCTCGAAGACCTCGACGAGGGAGTCGATCACGGCGTCGGTCGGCCTGCCGGCCTTCACCATGATGATCGCGGTGCGCGGCTTCTGGAGGCTGTCGGCGAACTCCCGGTAGGTCGCGGCCGGCACGAACTCGGCTTCAGGATGCTCGGAGAGGAGCGTCTCGGTCTTCTCGTAGCTGCGGTTGAAGATCGCCACCGTGTTGCCCTCGCGGCTGGCGAGGTTGCGGGCGAGGTTCGACCCCATGACGGCGAGTCCGACGACTCCGATGTTCGCTGATGCTTCGGGCACAGAAGGCTCCTAGATCGAGAAGAGAGGGATGAGTCCAGATTATCGCGGCGCCGGGGGAGAGGCTCCCGTGTGTCGCCGCCCTCGCCCTCAGTCCTTGCGGTAGCCGGAGCGTCCGAGCGAGAACAGCGCGGCGAAGGTGAAGCCCGCGGCGCACACCGTCATCGCGCCGATGAGCCAGGCGATCGCGTGAGAGAAGAAGACGCCGTCGAGCATGAGTGAGACTCCGTGATCTGCAGAGGGGAAATCGGTGTTCTCAGCCTATCGGCTCATCCGGTACCATGAGAGGAGTACCTCGGCGAGGGATGCTTCTGCGCGTGCGCTGGCATCCGTTATCGACGCGGCGAAGCAAGCCGGTGGCTTTCCTCACGTGTCTGCGTTCGAGAACAATTCCAAGACCACCGCGCGGCTCTCGCTGCGTGTCCCGAAGGAGAACCCCATGTCTGAAGACACCAAGGTCGTCGCCGAGCTCCGCGAGAGCTTCGGCAAGGGCTTCGCCCGCCGTCTGCGCGCAGCCGGAAAGATCCCCGCCGTCATCTACGGTCACGGCACCGAGCCCGTGCACGTCGCACTGCCCGGCCACCAGGTCTCGCTGATCATCCGTCGCGCCAACGCGCTCCTCGAGCTCGACATCGAGGGCAAGGGCCAGCTCGCACTGGTCAAGGACGTCCAGCGCGACCCGGTGCACCAGATCATCGAGCACATCGACCTGCTCGTCGTGAAGAAGGGCGAGAAGGTCACGATCGACGTCCCGCTCGTCGTCACCGGCGAGACGTTCCCCGGCACGATCGCCAACCTCGACGCGACCACGCTGTCGATCGAGGCCGAGGCGACGCACATCCCGCAGAACGTCGAGGTCTCCGTCGAGGGACTCGAAGAGGGCGCGCACATCACCGCCGCCGACGTCAAGCTGCCCAAGGGCTCGACGCTGCTGACCGACCCCGAGACGCTCGTCGTCGCGGTCTCCGTGCCGGTGCTCGACCTCGAGACCGACACCACCGCCGAGGAGCCCGCCGAGGGCGAGACCGAGGAAGAGGCCGCGCAGGAGGACGCCGCGGAGTGATCTCCGCAGGCGCAGCCCACGGCTGACTGCTTCACAGAGGGGGCGCGAGCAGATCGCGCCCCCTCTGTCGTATCCTGACCCGGGCGCCGCACAGGGCCCACCCCCGAGAGGACGACGACATGGCATCCACCTGGCTCGTGGTGGGGCTCGGCAACCCCGGCCCGCGATACGAGGCGACCCGGCACAATGTGGGTCAGATGGTGATCGACGAGCTCGCTGCGCGGCGTGGCGAGACCTTCCGCGAGCACAAGGGCGGCGCGCGCGTCGTGGAGACGTGGCTCCGTCCGGGCGGAGACAAGCTGGTGCTCGCGAAGCCGAACACGTTCATGAACGTCTCGGGCACTCCGGTCGCAGCCCTCGCGCGCTTCTACTCGGTGCCTCCCGAGCAGATCATCGTGATCCATGACGAGCTCGACATCCCGTTCGACACGGTCAAGCTCAAGACAGGCGGCGGACACGGCGGGCACAACGGCGTGCGCGACATCGCCCGAGCGATCACCACGCCCGATTTCCCGCGCGTGCGGGTGGGGATCGGTCGGCCCGTCGGACGGCAGGATCCCGCGGACTGGGTGCTCTCGCCCTTCGGCAAGGACGAACGCGCGAACCTGCCGATCCTCGTCTCCGACGCGGCGGATGCCGTCGAACTCCTGGTCGCCGAGGGGCTCCTCGCCGCGCAGCAGAAGCACCACGCCCCGCGCTGAGCGTGGGTGCACGCCCGGAGGCGCACGGCGGTCAGGGCAGGAAGCCCGTGGCGGTTCCCGTCGATACGGTCACGAGCACGACGACCCAGAAGATGATGGGGCCCAGTACGGCGACGACCAGGGCCGCGATCCCGGCGCCACGCCCCTGCTTCTTGCGGATGGCGAGGATGCCGATCACGATCGCCGCGATCCCGAGGATCGTGCCCGTCCAGAACGACACCTCCGCCCACAGCACCTGGTCGCGGGCGGGGGAGAGGACCGAGAGGAAGTCGGGCGAGGTGGTGTCCAGCCCGCCGGGGATGCGGCGGCCGATCTCGAACCCCGCGATGCCGGCCACGATGGGCGTGACGACGGCCGCCACGATCGACAGGATCAGGGCGATGAGGCCGAGGACCCCGGACTTCTTCGGCTCCGTGGCGGGCGGCTGGTAGGAGCCTGCGGGGGACTGGTAGCCGCCCACCGGCACCTGATAGGCGCCGGGAGGGCTGGCCTGGTAGACGGGAGCGCCCGCGGGCGCCTGGTACGGCTGCGCGGTGGGGGCCGACGGTGCCGACTGCGGGTATGCCGGAGGGGCGGGGGGAGCTGGCTGATACGTCGGAGCCGCGGGCGGAGCCGGCTGATAGGCCGGAGGCGCGGGTGGTACGGGAGGAACGGCGCCGGACGGGGGCAGCTGCGGGTCAGTCACGCCCCCATCCTATGGCGCAGCGCGTCAGATGCGACGGAGCAGTCCCACCCGGTCGTACACCGCTCCGAGAGTGGCGTCGGCGACGGCATCCGCCTTGGCGGCGTTCGCGGCGAGGATGCGGTCGAGCTCCGCGGGATCGTCGAGGAGCTCCAGCGCGCGCGTGCGCACGGGGGCGAACTCGTCGACGACGACCTCGGCCAGACCCTTCTTGAAGTCGCCGTAGCCCCGGCCCGCGTACTCGTCTTCGATCGACCCGACCTGGCGGCCGGTGAGGGCAGAGTAGATCGTCAGCAGGTTGGAGACTCCGGGCTTGTTCTCGCGGTCGAAGCGCACCGACCCCTCGGTGTCGGTCACCGCGCGCATGATCTTCTTCGCCGACTTGGCGGGGTCGTCGAGCATCCACAGCACGCCGGCGTCGCTCTCCGCCGACTTCGACATCTTCGAGGTGGGGTTCTGCAGGTCGTAGATGCGCGCCGTGTCCTTCTGGATCACCGGACGTGGCACGACGAAGGTCTTGCCGAAGCGCGAGTTGAAGCGCTCGGCGAGGTCACGGGTGAGCTCGACGTGCTGCTTCTGGTCGTCTCCGACCGGCACCACATCGGTCTGGTAGAGCAGGATGTCGGCCGCCATCAGCACGGGGTAGGTGAACAGGCCCACGCTCGTGGCGTCGGCGCCCTGACGCGCCGACTTGTCTTTGAACTGGGTCATGCGTCCGGCCTCGCCGAAGCCGGTGATGGTGGACAGGATCCACGCGAGCTCTGCGTGCGCGCGGACGTGCGACTGCACGTACAGCGTCGACAGCGACGGCTCGATGCCGGCAGCGATGTACTGCGCCGCCGTCCGACGCGTCTTCTCACGCAGCTCGGCCGGGTTCTGCGCGACGGTGATGGCGTGCAGGTCGACGACCGAGAAGAACGCGTCGTTGGTGGTCTGCAGCTCCCGCCACTGCAGGAGCGCTCCGATGTAGTTGCCGATCTGGAGGGAGTCGGCGGAGGGCTGCATTCCTGAGTACAGGCGAGGTTTCGTCACAGCATCAATCCTATGGGGATGCCGGCGTCGGCAGAGTCCGCACGCTCAGCAGGTGTAGTCGACCACGACGGGCGCATGGTCGCTCCAGCGCTGGTCGTAGGCGTCGGCCCGAGCCACGTGGTACGCGGTGACCCGCTCGGCGAGGGCCGGGGTGGCCAGGTGATAGTCGATCCGCCAGCCGGAATCGTTGTCGAAGGCCTGCCCGCGCATCGACCACCAGGTGTAGGGGCCCTCGACCTCTCCGTGGAAGGTGCGCCCGACGTCGACCCAGCCGAGGCCCTCGCCGGTGGTGCCGTCGACACCCTCGACGGTTTCGCCCGCCGCGCCGAGGAAGCGGTCGAAGTACGCGCGCTCGCGGGGGAGGAAGCCCGCCTTCTTGCGGTTGCCTCGCCAGTTCTTGATGTCGAGCTCGCGGTGGCCGACGTTCAGATCGCCCGTCACGAGAGCGAGCGGACGGTCGCCCGCACCGAGCTCGGCGAGACGCACGCCGAAAGCGTCGAGGAACTTCCACTTCTCGTCCTGCTTCGGGGTGTCGGCTTCGCCGCTGTGGACGTAGGCGCTGACCACGGTCAGAGGGCGATCGCCGATCAGGAAGTCGGCTTCGATCCAGCGACCCTTCGAGTCGAAGTCCGCATCGCCGAAGTCGGTCCGTGTCGCGAGGGCAGGGGTGCGGCTCGCGATCGCCACTCCGGCACGGCCCTTCGCCGTCGCCTCATCGTGCACGAACGTCCACCCGGGGAGAGCCGCCTCGAGGTGTTCGTCCTGCCCTCGGACCTCTTGCAGGGTGAGGATGTCGACGTCGGCGGTGTCGAGCCAGGAGGCCATGCCGTTGCGAGCCGCCGCTCGGATCCCGTTGACATTGACCGAGGCGATACGCAGATGAGGCATACCCACAAGCCTAACGAGGGGGGCCGACATCGGGAGACGTGCGCCCCGGCTCCGCCAGGAAGCGCTGGACGAGCGGCGACGCCGTCTCCGGCGGAGGGGGAGCGGACGCCTCGAGCGCGTGCAGATCGTCTTCGGCCGCGCGCAGTGCGCGTCGCGCCGCGAAGGCACGGAACCAGGGTGCCTCGTCGACCGCGGCGCGGGCGTCCCGCACGCGGATGCGTGAGGCCCGCAGCAGCGTCCGGTGCTCGGCCACCCGCCGCTCCGCCTCGGACTGGTGCATCAGCGGCAGATCACGATCCTGCGCGGCGACCGCGATCCACGAGGACGCCACCAGCATCACGACGCCGTTGATCCGGAACCAGAGCAGCAGGCCGACGAAGATCGCGAACGTCGCGAGGAGGGGATTCGAGGGGGTGTAGCTCAGCAGGAATCCCACCCCGAACTGCAGCACGGTCATCGCGCCTCCACCGAGCAGCGCACCGGGCCAGATCACGACCCAGTCGAGCGAGGTCCCCGTCAGGAAGCGCACCATCGCGGCGAGCGCGCTCGAGAGCAGGACGAAGGAGAAGAGGATCGTGCCGATGCGGATGCTGATCTCCCAGCCCGTCGATCCGGAATCCCAGCCGACGAGGCCGAGGATCCAGGTCAGCGCGGCCGCGCTGGCGGAGCTGAGCACGGAGCCCGCGATCAGGGCGATCCCGAAGAGCAGCGCGGCCAGCAGATCCCGTGCCTTCAGGAGGACGTAGCTGCGCAGATCCGGCGGCAGCCCGAAGATGTCCCTCGTCGCCCGTCGTGAGAAGGTGACCCAGCCGATGGCGGTCCAGATGACGGTGCCGAGGGCGATCAGACCCGTCACGCTCAGCACGCCGGTGGTGTTCGCCGCGATCTCCTGCACCTGCGCCGGGGTGAACACGCCCCCCTCGTCGCGGATCAGGTTGGGGACGTAGCCGTTCACGAGGGCGATCACGCCGTCGACCGCCTCAGAGCTGCCGCCGAGCCACAGCCCGGTGACGGCGAACGCCAGGTAGATCGCCGCGAAGATCGCGAACAGGGCCTGATAGCTCACCCCTGCCGCGAGGAGGAACCCGTTGTGCTGCAGGAAGTGCCGCCACACCCGCACGGGGAACAGCGCGAGGGTGCGCTGCGTCAGGGCGGTGGCGCGCTCGACCGCAGCGTCGACACGACCGGAGCCCGAGGCACCTCGATCACGATCAGACACGTCTTCACCCTATCCACGCGACGCGAAAGGGCGGGCACCCGACCGGGCGCCCGCCCTTTCGCTGCGTACGAGTCGCGTCAGGGACGCCCGCGCAGCACGGCCTGCTTGACCTCGGCGATGGCCTTGGTGACCTCGATGCCGCGGGGGCATGCCTCGGAGCAGTTGAAGGTGGTGCGGCAGCGCCACACGCCCTCCTTGTCGTTGAGGATGTCGAGGCGCACGGCGGCGTTGTCGTCGCGCGAGTCGAAGATGAAGCGGTGCGCGTTCACGATCGCGGCGGGGCCGAAGTACTGTCCGTCGGTCCAGAACACCGGGCACGAGGACGTGCAGGCGGCGCAGAGGATGCACTTGGTCGTGTCGTCGAAGATCTCGCGGTCGGCGATGCTCTGCACGCGCTCCTTGCCCTTCTCCGGCACGGAGTTCGCCACGAGGAACGGCTGGACCTCGCGGTAGGAGGCGAAGAACGGCTCCATGTCGACGACGAGGTCCTTCTCGAGCGGCAGGCCCTTGATGGCCTCGACGTAGATCGGCTTCGAGATGTCGAGGTCCTTGATCAGCGTCTTGCAGGCCAGACGGTTGCGGCCGTTGATGCGCATGGCATCGGAGCCGCAGATGCCGTGGGCGCACGAGCGGCGGAACGTGAGCGATCCGTCGACCTCCCACTTGATCTTGTGCAGCGCGTCGAGCACGCGGTCGGTGGAGAAGAGCTCCACGTCGTAGTCGACCCAGTGCGGCTCGGAGTCGACCTCGGGGTCGAACCGGCGGATGTTGAAGGTGACGATGAAGGACTGGATCGCCGCCTCTTCGGTCGTGGCTGCGGGGGCTTCGGCGATGGCGTTCGACATGCTCAGTACTTCCTCTCCATCGGCGGGTAGTTCAACTCGCCCTGCTCGTTCTTCGTGAACACGACGGGCTTCCAGTCGAGCTTGATGTGGTCGCCCGGGTCGGACGAGTGCGCATCTCCCGTGAGGTAGGCCATGGTGTGCTGCATGTAGTTCTCGTCGTCGCGCTTCGGGAAGTCGTCGCGCATGTGTCCGCCACGGCTCTCCTCGCGGTTCTGCGCGGCGTAGACGACGACCTCGGCGATGTCGAGCAGGAAGCCCAGCTCGACGGCCTCGAGCAGGTCGGTGTTGAAGCGCTTGCCCTTGTCGTCGACGTGGATGTTGCGGTAGCGGTCGCGCAGGTCGGCGATGACGCCGAGAACGTGCTGCAGGGACTCGTGCGTGCGGAACACCTGCGCGCCCTTGTCCATCTCGTCCTGCAGCGTCTTGCGCAGCACGGCGATGCGCTCGGTGCCCTGGTTGTTGCGCAGCCCCTCGAGCATGTCCGAGACGAAGGCGGCGGGGTTCTCGGGAAGCGGCACGAACTCGGCGGTCTTGACGTACTCGACCGCGTTGCGCCCGGAGCGCTTGCCGAACACGTTGATGTCGAGCAGCGAGTTGGTGCCGAGACGGTTGGCTCCGTGCACCGAGACGCAGGCGCACTCGCCGGCGGCGTACAGACCGGGCACGACGGTGTCGTTGTCGGCCAGGACCTCGCCGTTGTTGTTCGTCGGGATCCCGCCCATCGCGTAGTGAGCGGTCGGCATCACCGGCACGGGCTCGACGACCGGGTCGACGCCCAGGTACGTGCGGGCGAACTCGGTGATGTCGGGGAGCTTGGTCTCGAGGACCTCCGCGCCCAGGTGCGTGCAGTCCAGCAGCACGTAGTCCTTGTGGGGACCCGCGCCGCGCCCCTCGGCGACCTCCTGGACCATGCAGCGGGCGACGATGTCACGCGGCGCGAGGTCCTTGATGGTCGGGGCGTAGCGCTCCATGAAGCGCTCGCCCGAGGCGTTGCGCAGGATCGCGCCCTCACCGCGGGCGCCCTCGGTGAGGAGGATGCCGAGTCCGGCGAGACCGGTCGGATGGAACTGGAAGAACTCGAGGTCCTCGAGAGGGAGGCCCTTGCGCCAGACGATGCCCACGCCGTCGCCGGTGAGGGTGTGCGCGTTCGAGGTCGTCTTGAAGATCTTGCCGAAACCGCCGGTCGCGAAGATCACGGCCTTGGCCTGGAAGACGTGCAGCTCGCCCGTGGACAGGTCGTAGGCCACGACGCCCGAGACCTGCGTCTTGCCGTCGGCATCCTTCACCGTCAGGAGGTCGAGGACGTAGAACTCGTTGAAGAAGTTGATGCCGAGCTTGACGCAGTTCTGGAAGAGCGTCTGCAGGATCATGTGACCGGTGCGGTCGGCGGCATAGCAGGCGCGACGCACCGGGGTCTTGCCGTGCTCGGCGGTGTGCCCGCCGAATCGGCGCTGATCGATCTTGCCCTCGGGCGTGCGGTTGAAGGGGAGACCCATGTTCTCGAGGTCGATGACCGCGTCGATCGCCTCCTTGGCGAGGATCTCCGCAGCATCCTGGTCTACGAGGTAGTCGCCACCCTTGACCGTGTCGAAGGTGTGCCACTCCCAGCTGTCCTCCTCGACGTTCGCGAGGGCGGCCGCCATGCCTCCCTGTGCCGCGCCGGTGTGCGAACGCGTCGGGTAGAGCTTGGAGATGACGGCGGTGTTCGCGCCGGAGCCTGCCTCGATCGCCGCGCGCATGCCGGCACCGCCGGCGCCCACGATCACGATGTCGAACTGGTGGTAGTGCACTCCGTCGCGCACGACGGAAGCCTGGGTCTCTGTAGTCACTTCTCGTATGCCTTCTCTTCTACTTGCCCAGGGTCTGGCACTGTTCCCACAGCGTGCTCGTCTCGGTCACACCGAGGCACGGGTCGAATGTGAAGACGACCAGCGTGCCGAGGATGATGAGCAGTGCCGCGGCCAGGCCGAGGGCCCAGGTGAGTGCCTTGCGGGCGGTGTTGTTCGTGACGTAGTCGTTGACGATCGTCCGCATGCCGTTGGCGCCGTGGATCAGGGCCAGCCACAGCATGAGGACGTCCCACCACTGCCAGAACGGCGTGGCGAACTTGCCCGCGATGAACGCGAAGTCGAGGGCGTGGATGCCCTCGCCGACCATCAGGTTGATGAACAGGTGGCCGAAGATCAGCACGACGAGGACGACGCCGGAGCCGCGCATGAACAGCCAGCCCCACTTCTCGAGGTTGAATCCGCGGCGGGTGCGTGCCGGAGCGGCGACGGTCTGAGCGGTCATCAGTGTCCTCCTCCGAAGCCGGCGAACGCGAGCATGAGGTGGCGCGGCACGAAGCCCGCCATGATGATGCCCCAGACCAGGAGCACGCCCCAGAAGAGCTGTCGCTGGTACTTGGCGCCCTTCGACCAGAAGTCGACCGCGATGATGCGCAGGCCGTTCATCGCGTGGAACACGATGCCCGCGACCAGCACGACCTCGCCGAGGGCCATGATCGGGTTCTTGTATGTGCCGATGACCGCGTTGTAGGCCTCGGGGGACACCCTGATGAGTGCTGTGTCGAGCACATGCACCAACAGGAAGAAGAAGATGGCGACTCCGGTGATGCGGTGAAGCACCCACGACCACATGCCTTCGCGACCTCGGTAGAGGGTGCCGCGGGGCGTCTTGGAAGTGGTTTCCGAAATCGACGGTGTCAAGCGAGCGCTTGTGGACACGGTCGTCCTCCCTGGATCGATGTGACTCGGTCGCGTGCGATGCGTCTTTCCAGCGTGAACGTGCTGTCGTAGGGCACGGCCGATCGGACACCATCCTATTCCCGTGAGAGGGCACCGGGCGACGAAGGGGAACCTAACTCTCTCGATGTCGAGATGTCCGCCTCCGATGTCCGGATGGCGGCCCGCGATAGCCTGTCAGGGTGAGCCAACCGATTCCGAACTTCTATGCCGTCATCCCCGCCGGCGGCATCGGCAGCCGTCTGTGGCCGCTGTCGCGCGCGGACGCCCCGAAGTTCCTGCACGACCTCACCGGGTCGGGGCATTCGCTGCTCCGCGACACCTGGGACCGGCTGGAGCCGCTGGCCGGAACCGATCGCATCGCCGTCGTCACCGGCCGCGCGCATCGGGCCGCGGTCGAGGCCGAGCTCCCCGGCATCCAGGACCTCAACGTCTTCCTCGAGTCCGAGCCCAGGGAGTCGGCGGCCGCGATCGGCCTCGCCGCCGCGATCCTCCACCGCCGCGACCCCGACGTCATCATCGGATCCTTCAGCGCCGATCACGTGATCCGCAGCACGCGAGTCTTCGAGTTCGCCGTGCGAGATGCGGTCGAGGTCGCTCGCGAGGGCTACATCTGCACGATCGGCATCGCTCCGACGGAGCCCGCCATCGGCTTCGGGTACATCAAGAAGGGTCCCGAGCTCGTCGTGGAGGGCGCGCGCGAGGCCGCGCTCGTCGAGAGCTTCGTCGAGAAGCCCGACCTCGAGACGGCGAAGGCGTACTTCGCCGATCGCGACTACCTCTGGAACGCCGGCATGTTCATCGCGAAGGCGAGCGTGCTCCTCGAGGAGCTCGCCGAGAACGAGCCCGCGCTCTACTCCGGACTGCTCGAGCTCGCCGAGGCGTGGGACGACCGCGAACGTCGGGGCCCCGCGGTCGACCGCATCTGGCCGAGGCTGAAGAAGATCGCCATCGACTACGCCGTCGCCGAGCCCGCCGCCCGTCGCGGCCGCCTCGCCGTCGTGCCCGGCCATTTCGACTGGGATGACGTGGGGGACTTCGCCTCGCTCACCAAGCTCATCAACAACGGCCGCAAGAACGACCTCGCCGTGCTGGGGCCCAAGGCCCGGGTGCTCTCGGACGCGGCCAGCGGAATCCTCGTCAGCCAGACCTCGCGAGTGATCAGCCTGATCGGCGTCAAGGACATCGTGGTCGTCGACACCCCCGACGCTCTGCTGGTGACCACGGTCGAGCACGCCCAGCGCGTGAAGGGCGTCGTCGAGTCGCTCAAGCTCACCGGTCGGGGCGACGTGCTCTGATGAGCACCCGCCGGCGCTCATCGGCTGGCTTGGTTTCAGCTTTGTAACCATTCGAAGGCGGCCACGGGTCGAGCATGCACAAAAGTCGAAACAGTAGGTAACTTTGAGCGATCCGCGATGGGCGCGGGACCCTTCCAGGAGGCATGAGTTGACCATCTCCACCACCAAGAAGCTGCTGGGCGCAACCGTCGCCGCTGGCGTCATCTTCTCTCTCGCCGGCTGCGGCCAGGCTCCCACCGAATCCGGTGGTGATGCAGGCGGAGACGCAGCATCCGACTTCCTGCCCTGCCTCGTGTCCGACGCCGGCGGGTGGAACGACAAGTCGTTCAACCAGTCCGCCAAGGAGGGCATGGACAAGGCGGCCGACGAGCTCGGCGTCAAGCCGCTCGAGTTCGAGTCGGCCAACGACAACGACTACGCGCCGAACCTCGAGACCGCTGTCTCCGAGGGCTGCTCGCTCATCGTCTCGGTCGGCTTCAAGCTTTCCGCCGCGACCGTCGAGTCCGCACTGGCGAACCCGAAGATCAACTACGCGATCATCGACGACTACGCCGACACCGACTTCGACGGCACCACGGATGCTCCGAACATCAAGCCCCTCGTCTTCGACACCGCTCAGGCCGCCTACCTCGGTGGGTACGCCGCCGCTGGATGGTCCGCGCAGGCCGGTGTGAACAAGGTCGGCACCTTCGGCGGAATGCAGATCCCGTCGGTCGCCGTGTTCATGGACGGCTTCCAGCTCGGCGTCGAGAAGTACAACGAGGACAAGTCCGGCTCCGTCGAGGTCTTCGGCTGGGACAACGTGACGCAGAAGGGCTCGTTCACCGGCGGGTTCGACGCGAACGACACGGCCAAGCAGACCGCTCAGGGCGTGCTCGACCAGGGCGTCGACGTCATCCTCCCCGTCGGCGGTCCGATCTACCAGAGCGCCGCTGCGGCGATCAAGGACAGCGGCAAGGACACGCTCATGGTCGGCGTCGACAGCGACCTCGCCGTCGCCGACGAGTCGGTGGCCGACGTCACCCTCTTCTCGATCATGAAGGCGATCGACGTCGCCGTCCAGGACGCCACGATCGCCGCCTCCAAGGGCGACTTCGACCCGGCGCCGTACGTGGGAACGCTCGAGAACGAGGGCGTGAAGCTCTCGGGCTTCGGCTCGTTCGAGGGTGACCTGCCCGACGGCCTGCTCGACGAGATCGCAGCGCTGCAGGAGCAGATCATCTCTGGCGACATCACGGTGGAGTCCCCGAACTCCCCGTAAGTCATCGTGGTCCAGCACGGGGCGAGTGGTGAAAGCGGCCACTCGCCCCGTGCCGTGGGCGGACGATGATGACTGTTCACGGCGCACCAGGGCGATCCCCGGTGATTGCGCCGCAGACCCTCTGGATCACACTTCTGGATAAGGTGCAGATATGAAGCTCGAACTTCGCGGAATCACCAAGAGATTCGGCACCCTCGTGGCCAACGACCACATCGACCTGGTCGTCGAGCCCGGGCAGATCCATGCGCTGCTCGGCGAGAACGGTGCGGGCAAGTCCACGCTGATGAACGTGCTCTACGGCCTGTACCAGGCCGATGAGGGCGACATCCTCCTCGACGATGTGGTGCAGCGGTTCCGCGGCCCCGGCGATGCGATGAACGCCGGCATCGGCATGGTGCACCAGCACTTCATGCTCGTGCCCGTCTTCACCGTCGCCGAGAACGTCATGCTCGGCCACGAGCAGACCAAGGGCGTCGGCACCCTCGACATCGCCAAGGCCCGCGAGCACGTGCGCGCGGTCGCCGCCCGCTTCGGCTTCGACATCGATCCCGACGCCGTCGTCGGCGATCTCCCCGTCGGCGTGCAGCAGCGGGTCGAGATCATCAAGGCGCTCTCGCGCGACGCCAAGGTGCTCGTGTTCGACGAGCCCACCGCCGTGCTCACCCCTCAGGAGACCGACGAGCTGATGGCCATCATGCGCCAGCTCCGCGATGAGGGAACCGCGATCGTCTTCATCACCCACAAGCTCCGTGAGGTTCGCGAAGTGGCGGACACCATCACCATCGTGCGTCTCGGGCGCATCGTGGGCGAAGCATCGCCCACGGCCACGAACGGCGAATTGGCGTCGCTCATGGTCGGCCGCGCGGTCGAGCTCACCGTGAAGAAGGATGCTCCGCGTCTCGGCGAGGGCGGTCTGGTGGTCTCCGGCCTGCGCGTGCTCACCGCCGCGGGGGCCATCGTCGTCGACGGCGTCGACTTCACCGTGCGTCCCGGCGAGGTGCTCGCCGTCGCGGGTGTGCAGGGCAACGGACAGACCGAACTCGTCGAGGCCATCGTCGGCCTCGCATCGCGCGTCGAGGGATCGATCACTCTCGACGGCACCGAACTCGTCGGCAGGAGCGTGCGGGCCATCCTCGACGCCGGTGTCGGCTTCGTCCCCGAGGACCGCACGGAAGACGGACTGGTCGCCGGCTTCACCGTCGCAGAGAACCTGATCCTCGATCGCTCGGCCGACCCCGAGTTCAGCCGCGGCGGCACACTGCGTCGTGCGGCGCTCGACGACTTCGCCCACGCGCGCATCAAGGAGTACGACATCCGTGCTCAGGGTCCGCACACTCCGGCGGGCACGCTCTCGGGCGGAAACCAGCAGAAGGTCGTCATCGCGCGGGAGATGAGCCGCGAACTGCGTCTCCTCGTCGCCGCTCAGCCGACGCGCGGCGTCGATGTGGGGTCGATCGAGTTCATCCACAAGCGCATCATCGAGACGCGCGACGCGGGGATCCCCGTGGTCGTGGTCTCGACCGAGCTCGACGAGGTCGCAGCTCTCGCCGACCGCATCGCGGTCATGTACCGGGGGACCATCGTCGGGATCGTCCCCGGCGACACCCCCCGTGAGACCCTGGGACTGATGATGGCGGGCGCCGCCGAAGGAGAGGTGGCCGCATGAGCGGTACGACGCCGCAGGCCGGCTCGAACGAGGGGTCGGGCGATCAGCTCTCGCTGAACACGACGACCACTCTGCGCGACTCCGGAGACGTGCCGCCGCCCCCTCGGGGCAATGTCATCCTGAAGGAGATGCTGCGGGGGAGCGCCGTCACCACGATCCTCGCGATCTTCCTCGCGCTCGTCGTCGGCGGCATCCTCATCGCCCTCACCAACGAGGACGTCCTCACCGCATCCGGCTACTTCTTCCAGCGTCCGAGCGACACGATCGCCGCCGTGTGGAACGCCGTCTACAACGGCTACGAGGCCCTGTTCCGCGGAGCGATCTTCAACGCGCGCGGTGCGGACTTCGCCGCTCAGATCCGTCCTCTGACGAACACGCTCGGCTTCGCCGCCCCGCTCATCGCGGCCGGTCTCGGCGTCGCCCTCGCGTTCCGCGTCGGCCTGTTCAACATCGGCGCCCGCGGGCAGATGCTCATCGGCGTCGCTGTCGCCGGGCTCCTGACGTTCCAGCTCGATCTGCCGTTCTGGCTGCACATCCCTGTGACGCTGATCGCCGGCATCGCCGGCGGTGCACTGTGGGGAGCCGTCGCGGGCCTGATCAAGGCCCGCACCGGGGCGCACGAGGTCATCCTCACGATCATGCTGAACTACGTGGCGTATTACCTGCTGCTGTGGATGATCCGCACCCCCGGCCTCCTCCAGAAGCCGGGCACGAACCAGGCCCTCGGCTATGCCACGCCGGAGAGCGCGCAGTTCCCCGAGCTGCTCGGGCCGCAGTTCCCCCTGCTCGACTTCGGCTTCGTCCTCGTCATCGTCGCGACGCTGTTCGTCTGGTGGCTGATCGAGCGCTCGTCCCTCGGCATGCGGATGCGCGCCGTCGGCGAGAACCCGCACGCCGCCCGCGCCGCCGGAATCAGCGTGCAGCGCGTCTACGTCTACGCCATGCTCCTCGCCGGTGCGCTCGCGGGGCTTGCAGGCATGAACCAGATCCAGGGTGCGGTCACGACCGGCCTCACCGAGACCATCGACGCGGGCATCGGCTTCGACGCCATCACCGTCGCACTGCTCGGGCGCAGCCGCGCCTGGGGCACGTTCGCCGCCGGCATCCTGTTCGGCGCCCTCAAGGCAGGGTCGTTCTCCATGCAGGCGCAGGACATCCCCGTCGACATCGTGCTCGTCGTGCAGTCGCTCGTCGTGCTGTTCATCGCCGCGCCGCCGCTGCTGCGCGCCGTGTTCTTCCTTCCCAAGACCGATGCGGAGAAGGCGGCCAAGTCGAGAGCCAAAGCCGCGAAGAAGGCGGTGACCGCATGACCTCCCTCGCCCAGACCGAAGCCGCCGACGGAACCGTGCAGCTCGCCACCGTGCGCGAGCGGCACCTCAAGGCGCCGATCGTCCTCGCCGGAGCCACCGTGCTGCTGGCCCTCCTGTTCCTGCTCGTTCCGCGCAGCGGCACCAGCAGCTTCCGGCTCAACGACCCCGCCTCGCCCTTCGCGCTGCCCGACGTGGCGCTGCCGACCGGGCCGACGAGCTGGGTCATCATCGCGATCCTCGCGGTGCTGTCGGTCCTGGCCTTCCTGCGCGCATGGTCGTACCGCACGCCGTCGATCTGGCTGGTCATCGCCTTCAGCGTGCTCGCGGTCTTCGGGTTCCTCGTGTGGGCCGGTGCCGGCGGACTCGTGCCCGTGAGCAGTCTGCTCTTCGGTGCCGTGTCGCTGTCGGTGCCGCTCGTGTTCGGTGCGCTCGGCGGAGTGATCGGCGAGCGTGCCGGTGTCGTGAACGTCGCGATCGAGGGTCAGCTGCTGCTCGGCGCCTTCTCGGCCGCCCTGCTCTCGAGCATCACGGGCAGCGCGTTCATCGGCCTGCTGGGTGCGATGGTCGGCGGCGTGCTCGTCGCCGCCGTGCTCGCGGCATTCGCCATCAAGTACCTCGTCGAGCAGGTCATCGTCGGTGTCGTGCTCAACGTCCTGGTCAGCGGTCTCACCGGGTTCCTCTACGGAGCGCTCCTCGCTCCGAACGAGGCGACGCTCAACACCCCGGTGCGGTTCAGTCGCATCGAGATCCCGCTTCTCAGCGACATCCCCATCATCGGACCGGTGCTGTTCAACCAGACGTTCATCGTCTATCTCATGTTCATCACCGTCGCCGTCGTGGCCTGGGGCCTGTACCGCACCAAGTGGGGGCTGCGGCTCCGCGCCGTCGGCGAGCACCCGCAGGCCGCCGACACCGTCGGCATCAAGGTCAACGCGACGCGCTTCTGGAACGTGCTCCTGGCCGGCGCCATCGCCGGCATCGGCGGTGCGTACTTCACGCTCGTCTCGGTGCCGCAGTTCGGCAAGGACATGACCGCTGGCCTCGGCTTCATCGCCCTCGCCGCCGTGATCTTCGGCCGCTGGGACCCGATCCGCGCCACGCTCGCCGCCCTGCTCTTCGGCTTCGCGACGAACCTGCAGAACCTGCTGTCGATCCTGAAGACCCCGATTCCCGGCGAGTTCATGCTCATGCTGCCGTACGTGGTGACGCTGCTCGCGGTGGCGGGCTTCGCCGGTCAGATCCGCGGGCCCGCTGCCAGCGGCAAGCCGTACATCAAGTCCTAGGAGAGACATGACAGACATCGACTGGGACGAACTCCGTCAGGTCGCGACCGAGGCGATGACGAAGGCGTACGCGCCGTACTCGCGCTACCGGGTGGGCGCCGCCGCCCTCGTCGGCGACGGACGCATCGTCGCCGGCTGCAACGTCGAGAACGCCTCGTACGGCGTCACGCTGTGTGCGGAGTGCGCGCTCGTCGGCGACCTGCACATGTCGGGCGGCGGGCAGCTCGTCGCCTTCGTGTGCGTCAACAACGACGGGCAGACGATCATGCCGTGCGGACGCTGCCGGCAGCTGCTCTATGAACACGCGATGCCCGGGATGCTGCTGGAGACCGTCTCCGGCATCCGGACCATCGATGAAGTACTGCCGGACGCGTTCGGCCCCCGAGCCCTTCGTCAGGCTCAGGAACCAGAAGGAGAGTGGCGATGAGCGTTGAGCCTTTCGACGCGGTGGATGTCATTCGCGCCAAGCGCGACGGAGGTGCGGTGCCCGAGAAGGCGCTGCGCTGGATGGTCGACGCGTACACGCGCGGCTACGTGTCGGATGCGCAGATGGCATCGTTCGCGATGGCGATCTTCCAGCGCGGCATGGAGCGCGACGAGATCCGTGTACTCACCGATGCGATGATCGCATCGGGCGAACGGATGAGCTTCGCCACCCTGGGCAAGAAGACCGTGGACAAGCACTCCACCGGAGGCGTCGGCGACAAGATCACCCTGCCGCTCGCGCCGCTCGTCGCCGTGTTCGGCGTCGCGGTGCCGCAGCTCTCCGGTCGTGGTCTCGGGCACACCGGCGGCACGCTCGACAAGCTCGAGTCGATCCCGGGGTGGCGCGCGGCGCTCAGCAACGAGGAGATGTTCGCGCAGATGCAGGGCGATGTGGGCGCGGTGATCTGCGCCGCAGGCTCGGGCCTCGCTCCCGCCGACAAGAAGCTCTACGCGCTGCGTGATGTGACCGGTACGGTCGAGGCGATCCCGCTGATCGCCTCGAGCATCATGTCGAAGAAGATCGCCGAGGGCACCGACGCGCTCGTGCTCGACGTGAAGTTCGGCTCGGGAGCGTTCATGCAGGACATCGACAGGGCGCGCGAGCTCGCCCGCACGATGGTCGCTCTCGGCACCGACTCCGGCGTCGCCACCACCGCGCTGCTGACGGACATGAACGTGCCCCTCGGCTTCGCCATAGGCAACGCCAACGAGGTGCGCGAGTCGGTCGAGATCCTCGCCGGCGGCGGACCCGCCGACGTCCGGGAGCTGACGATCGCCCTGGCTCGCGAGATGCTGGCGCTGGCCGGACAGCCGGACGCCGATGTCGAGGCGGCTCTCGACGACGGACGCGCGATGGACGGCTGGAAGGCCATGATCCGCGCCCAGGACGGCGACCCCGACGCGGCACTGCCGACGGCGCGGGAGACCCACGTGGTCACGGCACCGGCAGACGGCGTCGTCTCGCAGATGGATGCACTGCCGTTCGGCGTCGCAGCCTGGCGGCTCGGTGCAGGACGCGCGCGGGCGGAGGATCCGGTCGTCTTCGAAGCCGGCATCGATCTGCACGCGAAGCCGGGCGACCGGGTGGTGGCCGGTCAGCCGCTGTTCACCCTCTCCGCTGCAGATGAGGCGCGATTCCCGAGAGCGCTCGAGGCGCTGGAGGGCGCGTGGGCCGTCGGCGACGAGGCTCCGACCGCGGGTCCCATCGTGCGCGAGCGCATCACGGCGTGAGCGGCGACCGCTAGCCTGAACTGAGCTCAATCCGCGACCGAGAGGAATCCGATGTCGATCGACGCGAACGGTGATGTCACCATCCAGGGGGCCTCCCTGCGCAGCCTGCCCAAGGTGTCGTTGCACGACCACCTGGACGGCGCCGTGCGCCCGTCGACCATCATCGAGCTCGCGGATGCGATCGGACTCGCTCTTCCCGAGACGAACCCGAGGTCGCTCGGGCAGTGGTTCGCCACGAAGAGCGACTCGGGCTCGCTCGTCGAGTACCTGAAGACGTTCGACGTCACCACCGCCGTCATGCAGACGACGGAGGGCCTGACCCGCGTCGCGCGCGAGTTCGTGCAGGATCTGGCGGACGACGGCGTGATCTACGGCGAGGTGCGCTGGGCTCCCGAGCAGCACCTCACGCGCGGACTCTCGCTCGAGCAGGCCGTCGAGGCCGTGCAGCAGGGCATCGAAGAGGGCGAGGATGCCGCGGATCGCGCCGGTCGCAGCATCCGCGTCGGCCAGCTGCTCAGCGCCATGCGGCACACCGATCGCTCGAGGGAGATCGCGGAGCTCGCGGTCGGCTTCCGAGGCCGTGGTGTGGTCGGGTTCGACATCGCCGGTCCCGAAGACGGATTCCCCGCCTCGGATCACCGCGCTGCATTCGACCTCCTCGCCGAGAACTTCTTCCCGGTGACGGTGCACGCCGGCGAGGCCGCAGGCCCCGATTCCATCCGCTCCGCGCTGATCGACGGACGCGCACTGCGTCTGGGGCACGGCGTGCGGATCGCGGAGGACCTGCAGGTGATCACCCAGGAGGGCGACGAGGTGCAGGTGCAGTTCGGCGACCTCGCCCGCTGGGTGCGGGATCGCGAGATCCCGCTCGAGCTCTCGCCCTCATCGAACCTGCAGACCGGGGCGATCACGGCATGGGGCAACACCCTCGCCGACCACCCGTTCGATCTGCTCTACCAGCTCGGATTCGCCGTCACGGTCAACGTCGACAACCGCACCATGAGCGCCACGTCGCTCACGCGGGAGCTCGCGAACCTCGTGGCGACGTTCGAGTACGACCTCGACGATCTCGAGACCTTCCAGTTCAACGCGGCGGCCGGGGCGTTCCTGCCGGTCGAGGAGCGCGAGGAGCTCGTCGAGATGATCGCCGAGGGATTCGACGTCTGAGTCATGGTTTCCGGGGGGAAACGACGCCGTGCAGGCCTCGTCATCATCATCAGTGCCGTCGTCGTCCTCGCCGGGGGAGCCGCCCTGGCGTACGCCTTGGTCACGCGCACGCCGGCGGAGGTCATTCCGCGCACGAGCACCGCGACCATCGAACGCTCTCTGACGCCCGCACAGCGGCTCCTCGCGGATGCGGACGACCCGCTGGCGTGCGCGGTGAGCTTCGTGGGCGACGGCGCACCGCAGGACCCGATGCTCCAGCATCAGGACGCCCTGTACGTCGGTCTTCCGATCCCCGCCCAGGACGGCCGCGTGTTCGCGGGCTGGTACGCGACCGAGGCCGATGCCACGGCGATGACGGTCGCCGCCCGGGTGAACGGCGCCGACCCGGTCGTCTGCGTCGATCAGCAGGTAGCCCTGTTCGCCGCGTGGACCACGCCGGAGGCCAACGCGGCCGCCGACGTGCAGGTGTCGATCCTGATGTACCACCAGTTCACGACGAACCCCGACGGAGAGTCCGGATGGCTGCGGGGCAACTACGCGTACATCGGCGACTTCGACGCGCAGATGAACCACATCGCGAGCACCGGCTTCTACCTCCCGACGTGGGATGAGCTCAGCGCGTTCATCGACGGTCGGCTCTCACTGCCCGCGCGTTCCGTGATCATCACGGATGACGACGCGGACCAGACGTGGTTCGACCTGGCGGTGCCGGTGATCGATCGGTACGGGCTCCTCTCGACCTCGTTCATGATCACCGCGGATCGTCAGGATCCTCCGCCCTCGGAGTACGTCCTCCGGCGATCGCACACGCATGACATGCACAAGGCGGGCGACAACGGCAAGGGACGGATGGTGAACTGGACCGCCGAGCAGATCGCCGCAGACCTCAACGCCTCCGCCGACGTGCTCGGAGTACGCGAGGTCATCGCCTACCCCTACGGTCACTACAACGACACGGCGAAGCAGGGCGTCACGATGGCCGGCTACGAGATGGCGCGCACGATCGAGCCGGGATACGTCGAGATCGGCACGGACAAGCTGGCACTCCCCGTCGTCCGCATCGACTACGGCATGGGTCTCGACTCGCTGATCAAGCGGATCGGCTGACCGCCGTCCACCCTTGGCAGCCGGTCAGCGCGGGGCGAGCTCCGCCATGAAGGAGCCGAGGATCTCGGCGACCAGCGCGTGCATCTCGTCGCTCGTGATCTTCGGCTCTCCGTCGCCGGACTGCGGGCCGTAGTCGCCGAACGATGCGTGCGACGCTCCGTCGATCGCGACCATCTTGGCGTCGGCCGGCAGCAGGTCGCGGGCCGCATCGACCTTCGCGGGCGTGGACAGCCCGTCTGCGGTGCCCGAGAGGCTCAGCACCGCGAGATCGGAGTCGGAGACGTCGTTCGCGCAGTAGGAGCCGAACAGCACGAGTGCCTCGGCATCGGCGGCCAGCTGGCAGGCGCGGACGCCACCCAGCGAATGACCGCCGACGGCCCAGTCGTCGATGTCGGGGGCGGCGGAGGTGAACGCGTCGAGTCCGCGGAGGTCGAAGAACGCGAGGTTGAGCCATGGGCGCGTGATCACGACCGTGACGCCCTCTTCGGCGAGGCTCTGCAGGATCGGGGCGTACGCCCACGGATCCACCTTCGCTCCGGGCACGAAGACCAGGCCGCGGTCGGAGGCGCCGTCGGCCGGGGTGAGGACGATCCCCTGCTCGGCATCCTCCACCTGGATCGCGGGGTTCTCCCTGACGCTCGCCAGCGGTGCCCGCTCCGCCGGCATCACCCCGATCTGGCTCCAGGCGACGGTGCCGCCGATTCCGAGGACGAGGACGGCGACGAGTCCCCAGACGATCACCTTCAGGACGCGACGGCCACGCTTCTTCTGCACGTCTCCAGACTACGGCTCGATCGCGAGCCGCTCCCGGCGTACGGCCGTGCGGTACGCGTCCTTGTTGACGTAGTACGCCATGCGGTCCAGCCCGAGGTAGCGGTAGCCGCCGGTGAGGTCCGGCCACGGTGCGGTCCTCACACGGGCCCGGAACCGCGCGGCGGCGCCGGGGTCACGCTCGGCGGCATGGAGGTAGGCGGCCAGGAGGTCGGCCTGTTCGTAGCGCCCCTGCCAGCCGATGCCGGACGCCTCGATCATGCCCATCACGTACAGACCGTTGAACGAGGACGGGAAGATGTTCAGGAACAGACGAGGGGCTGCGCCCTGCCACGACAGGTGCGCGCGGTCGACGAACGGGTAGTCCAGCCGGTATCCGGTCGCGAGCAGCACGAGGTCGTAGTCGTCGGCGGACCCGTCACGGAACCGCACGGTCGCCCCGTCGAATCGGTCGACGTCGGGACGGATGCGCAGATCGCCCTGCCCGAGATGGTTGAGGATCATCGTGTTGACGATCGGATGGGATTCGTAGATCCGATAGTCCGGCCGGGGGAAGCCGAAGCGCACGGGGTCGCCGGTGAACGCGCGGAGCACCCGACTGTCGACCGCCTGCTTGATGCGAGCCGGCAGCGGCCTGCCCTGGTTGAGGGTGTCGCTGGGGCGTCCGAACAGGTATCGCGGCACGAAGTAGTAGCCGCGGCGCACGCTCATGTCCACGGACGCCGCTCGGTGCACCGCGTCGACGGCGATGTCGCACCCGGAATTGCCCGCGCCGATCAGCAGCACGCGTCGTCCCTCGAGCTGGTCGGCGGATCGATAGTCGCTGGTGTGCATCAGCTCACCGGTGAACGCGCCGGCGAAGGCGGGGATGCTCGGCGTCGCCAGGGTGCCGTTCGCGAGCACGACTCCCGCGTACCGCCGCGTCCGTGTGCCCTCCGCGTCCACACTCGTGAGGTCCCAACCGCCGTCGCGCGGCTCGAGGCGGGTGACGGTCGTGTCGAAGCGGAACAGATCGACGAGGTCGAAGCGGTCCGCGTACTCCTCGAAGTACTCCTTCAGCACACGGTGACCGGGGTAGTCCGCCGAGGACCGCATGGGGAACTCGGCGAACTCCGTCGTCGTCCTCGACGAGATGAGATGAGCCGACTCGTACATCGTGCTGCGGGGGTTGTCGATGTCCCAGAGCCCGCCGACGCCGTGCGAGGCCTCGTAGCCGTCGACGGCGACACCCCGACGCGTCAGCGCCCGCGCGGCGGCCAGTCCCGACGGACCCGCGCCGATGATGGCGTACCTGCTCATGCTGCTCCTCACACGGCACCGTGCTGACACGGCATCCTGCTCACACGACACCGTGCTCGCGCGACTGCGCCCCCTGCCGATCGTAACGGCAGGGGGCGCAGGGGCGACAGGGCGCAGGACTCAGGCGCGCAGCGCCGTCTGCCGCGACACGACCGCATCGTGGATCGCCGGGAAGAGCGGATGCTCGGGCGCGAGCCCCGTGGTGCGGGTGGTGAACGCCGCGGCGTCCTCCGTGCGCAGAAGCTGCTGCAGCTCCACGGCCTGCTCGTCGTCCGACTCGTCGAACTCGAGGGCGGCGGTGACCGCGCCGACGAGCGCCGTCGTCGACAGCCCGCGCTCTGCGGCCATGGCCGCGGGGCCGATGAATCGCTCGTTGCGCGAGATCTTGCGCAACGGCTGACGTCCCACGCGCTGCACCGTGTCGACGAGTGCAGGGTTGCGGAAGCGCTCGAGGATCGTCGCGCGGTAGTCGGCGAGGTCGGCAGGATCGAGACCGTGCTGTGCGACGAGCACCGCCGACGTCTCCTCCAGGGCGGCGGAGACCCGAGCCGCGATCTCGGCGTCGTCGAGCGCATCCGAGATGCGCTCGATCCCGGCACGGGCGCCGAAGTACGCCGTGGCGGCGTGCCCGGTGTTCACCGTGAACAGCTTGCGCTCGATGTAGGGCGCCAGGTCGTCGACGAAATGCGCGCCGGGGATCGTCGGCAGAGCGCCGTCGAAGGCCCCGGTCTCGATCGCCCACTCGAAGTACGGTTCGACGGTCACGTCGACACCGCCGTCCGCGGGCTGTCCCGGCACGATGCGGTCCACCGCGGTGTTGGCGAACACGGCGCGCGAGAGCAGGTCGCCGGCATCCGCGCCCGCCGCCTTCTCGACCTCCGCGCGCAGGGTGTCGGTCGCGCCGATCGCGTTCTCGCACGCCATGACCTGCAGCGGGGCGGCGTCGGGGGAGCGGCGGCGCAGCCCCTCGACGATCGTCGGCGCCACGAACCGCAGCACGGTCGGACCCACGGCCGTCGTGACCACGTCGGCCGTGGCGACCTCGTCGGCCACGGCATCCGGATCGGTCTTGCTGTTCACGGCGCGGAAGCCGGTGACGGCGTGGTCGACGCCTCCCGGGCCGGCCTCGTGCACCGTGTACGAATCGACCGCGTTGATCGCGTCGACCAGGGCGTCGGCGACGTCGGAGAAGACGACCTCGTAGCCGCCCTCGTGCAGCAGCAGCCCGACGAAGCCGCGCCCGATGTTGCCGGCGCCGAAGTGGACCGCCTTCTTCACTCGTTCACCGCCGAGAGCAGGGCGTAGAGCTCCTCCGGGGTCTGTGCGGCGTTGAGCTTCGCGACGTCATCCTCGTCGGAGAAGAGGATCGCGATCTGCGAGAGGATCTCGAGGTGCTCGTCGCCGCGGCCCGCGATGCCCACGACGAACGTGGCGGGCTCGCCGTCCCAGTCCACGCCGCCGTCGTAGCGGACCACCGAGAGCGCGGAGCCGAGGATGGCATCCTTCGCGTCGTTCGTGCCGTGCGGGATCGCCAGGCCGTTGCCCATGAAGGTCGACACCGTCTGCTCGCGCTGGCGCATGGCGTCGACGTACGCGGGGGTGACGGCGCCGGCGGCCACGAGGATGTCGGTGGCCTCCTGCAGGGCGGCGTCCTGCGTGCTGGAGCCTGCGTGGATGCGGACCTGGTCGAGGGTGAGAACGCTCATGGTGATTCCTTCTTCCTGAATGTGGAGGAGGGGCGGATGCCGAGGCACCCGCCCCTCCCGGTCTGTCACGCCTCGGTGCCGCGCTGCTCGCGCACCATCTCGACGACTTCTTCATACTTCGGGGAGTTCATGAAGTTGTCGACCGACACGTGGATCGAATTCGGCGACTGCGCCTTCGCGCGATCCGTCAGCTGCTGCTGCGTGATCACGAGGTCGGCCGTGCCGTCGAGGTTCGCGATGGCCTGGTTGGTGACGGTGACGCCGTCGACCCCCGCCTTCTTGAACCTGTTGCGCAGCACGCTCGCGCCCATCGCCGACGAGCCCATGCCGGCATCGCAGGCGAACACGACGTTCTCGATGCGGCGGTCGGTCGCGACCGCTGCACCCGCGCCGGCACCCGCGGCCGCGCCGGAGGAGGCGCGGAGCGCGTCCATCGCAGCCGACGACTTGCCCTTGTTGGCCTCGGTCTGTGCGATCGCGGCGCCGAAGGTGTCACCCTCGGCGGCCAGGTCGCTCTTGCGAGAGGCTCTCAGGATCACACCGGTGATGAGGAACGTCACCGCGGCCGCGACCACCACCGACAGGTACACGACGAGGAGGTTGCCCACGCCGCTGCCGATGGCCGCTGCCGTCACGGCGATGATGCTGCCGGGTGCGGCCGGGAAGGCCAGGCCTCCGCCGAGGATCATGTTCGTCGTGACACCGGCCGCTCCACCCGCGATCAGCGCGAGGATCGTCGTCGGCTTGCTGAGCGCGTAGGGGAAGTAGATCTCGTGGATTCCACCGAAGAACTGGATGATCGCCGCTCCCGGTGCCGACGCCTTCGCCGCACCGACCCCGAAGAACGTGAAGGCCAGGAGCAGTCCGAGGCCGGGGCCGGGGTTCGCCTCGATGAGGAAGAGGATCGACTTGCCGTTCTCCGCAGCCTGCTCGATGCCGAGCGGTGTGAACACGCCGTGGTTGATCGCGTTGTTGAGGAACAGAACCTTGGCGGGCTCCACGATGATCGACACGATCGGCAGAAGGCTGAGCGACACGAGCCAGTCGACAGCGGCGCCGAGCACGGCGCTGATGCCGAGCATCGCCGGACCGAAGGCGAAGAAGCCCAGGATCGCGAGGATCATTCCGAGGATGCCGGCAGAGAAGTTGTTCACCAGCATCTCGAACCCGGGGCGGATCTTGCCGTCCCACAGTCGGTCCATCTGCTTCGTGATCCATGCGGCCAGCGGGCCCATGATCATCGCTCCGAGGAACATGGGGATGTTCGTGCCGACGATGACTCCCATCGTCGCGATCGTGGCCACGACGCCACCGCGCTCGCCGTAGACCATGCGGCCGGCGGTGTTGGCGATGAGCAGCGGGAGCAGGTACGTGACCATGGGTCCGACGAGGCCCACGTAGGCGAAGATGTTGCCGCCGTCGCCTTCGGCGAGTGCCGTCATGGCACCCTGCCAGCCGATGACCGCGGAATCTCCGCCGCCGCCGATGATCTCGGCGACCGGAGCCCAGTGCCATCCCGGGAAGGGCGTCTCCGCCCCGAAGAAGCCTTTCGGGATGAACAGCATGGTGATGAATCCCCACGCGATGAACGCGGCGATGTTGGGCATGATCATTCCGGACAGGAACGTGCCGAAGCGCTGCACGCCCGTTCGGAGGCCGCCTGCCTTCGTGGCGGCCGGTGACGTCGTCGTCATGATGTCGTCTCTTTCTGCTGGTGAGGGGGAAGGGGTGCTGTGGCGTCGGCCACGGCGAGGCGGGCTCCGGCGGCGTCGTCTGCCGCCAGTGCCAGTTCGGCGAGGTTGCGGGCCTCATCGAGGGTTCGGGTGGAGAGCATCTGGCGCACGTCCGCGAGTGCGGAGGGCGCCATCGAGAGGGTCGTCGCGCCGAGGCCGACGAGCACGACCGCGAGCATCGGATCTGCGGCGGCTTCGCCGCAGATGCCGACGGGTTTGCCGAGGCGGGCACCGGCGGCGCCGACCTCGCGCACGAGGCGGAGGACCGCAGGATGCCAGGGATCCTGGAACCCTGCCACCGAGCCGAGCATCCGGTCCGCGGCCATCGTGTACTGGGTGAGGTCGTTGGTGCCGATCGAGGCGAAGTCCGCGTGGGCGAGCACCCGATCCGCCAGCAGCGCCGCCGCCGGGACCTCCACCATGACGCCCGCCGTCTTCAGCCCGTATTCGCGGGCGAGGGAGGTGAAGTACTCGGTCTCCTCGACGGTCGCGACCATCGGCGCCATGACCCACAGGTCGGCCTCGGTCGCCGCATCCGCCTCGGCGAGCGCCGTCAGCTGCTCGCGCAGGATGTCCTCGCTCGCCCGCAGCGCGCGCAGACCGCGGAGCCCGAGAGCGGGGTTCTCCTCGTGCGCGTCGTTGAGGAACGCCAGGGGCTTGTCGGCGCCGGCATCGAGCATCCGCACGACGACCTTCTTGCCGGGGAAGGCCGCGAGCAGCTCCCGGTAGGACTCGCGCTGCTGCTCGACGGTCGGCGCCTGGGCCGACGAGAGGAACAGGAACTCGGTGCGGAACAGCCCGACGCCCTCAGCCCCGCGTTCGACGGCATCGGCTGCGTCTGCAGGTTTCCCCAGATTCGCCAGCAGCGGGATCAGCGTGCCGTCGGCGAGGGCGCCGGGAGTCAGTGGTGCGTCGTCCGCCGAGCGTCGAGCGGCCGCACGCTGGTCGGCGCGGTCCTTCTCCTCGTCGGTCGGATCCACGGTCACGATCCCTGCCGCCGCGTCGACGATCACGGAGGTGCCCGTGCCGAGGTCCACGGCCGCAGATGCGCCGACGATCGCGACGATGCCCTTCTCCCTGGCCAGGATCGCGGTGTGCGAGGTGGGGCCGCCGTCGAAGGTGACGAGGGCGAGCACCTGATCGAGGTCGAGGAGCGCCGTGTCCGCGGGCGCGAGGTCCCTCGCGACGAGGACGAACGGATGACCCGGATCCGGCACGCCGGGAGCGTCCTCGCCCCGGAGCCGGGCGAGAACGCGCTGGGCGATGTCGTCGAGGTCGGCGGCGCGCTCGCCGAGGTAGCCGCCGACGGCCTCCAGCGTCGCGCGGAAGCCGGCGAACGCGTCGTGCACGGCCCACTCGGCGGTGGCGCCGTCGTCGATCCTGGCGTCGACCTCGTCCTGCAGCGTCGGGTCCTCGGCGATCATCGCCTGGGCCTCGAGCACCTCCTGGGCCGAGCCGCCCGCGGACTCGCCGCGAGCCGTGAGCTCCGCCGCGACCGCGGTGACCGCCTCACGCGCGCGGGTGCGCTCGACGTCAGCCCCCTGCGTGCTCGGAGTGTTCTCGGGTGCGGGCGAAGCCTCGGTCATGCGCACGACGACGCCCTGGGCGACGCCCAGCCCGATGCCGACGCCGCGCACTTCGCTCATGCGCTCTCCTGGTCGTGGTCGGTGGTGAGCAGTTCGGTCAGGGTGTCGAGAACGCCCTCCGCGCCGTCGCCGTCCGCCGACAGAGTGACGTAGTCGCCGTGCTCCACCGCGAGCGCGATGACACCGAGGATGCTGGCGGCGTTGACCGGCTTGCCGGAGTCCTTCGCGATGGTCACCGGGATACCCGACTCCTTCGCAGCCTGTGCGAACAGCTTTGCGGGGCGGGCGTGGAGTCCGTGGGAGGAGCCGATCCGAACGGTGCGGGAGACGGTCATGATGTTCCTTTCGAGGTGGTGTCGGCGAGGATCGAGCGCGCGAGTGCCAGCGTGCGGGTGCCGTCGCGGTCGGTGAAGACGTCCTCCGGGAGCACGACGACACGGGTGCGCGCCACGTCACGGATGGCGTCGAGGCGATCGGCGAGGTGAGGGCCCACGAGGACGAGGTCGTGCACGCCTCCGGCGACGGAGTGCTCCATGCCGGCAGACGCGTCCCAATCGAGACCGGCGTCCGACGCCGCTCTGCGGAGCCGCTGCGCGACGAACGTGCTCGACGCGCCAGCGCCGCACACCACGAGGATCCTCATCGATGCTCACCCTTCCTGAGAACAGTCTGGGAACCGGAAGCCCCCTCTCGCCAACAGCATCCTTTCCGCCCCTGCGGAACGTGGGTTCCGGAGCGGGGTGCTCCGCTTACTGACATCATGGGAATCACGTCAGGACAGTGCAGTCGGCACGGAGGAGGGGAGGATCATGTCGCGTCAGCGTCAGGACCAGCTCCTCTCGACCCTCCTCCGCCAGGGCGACTGGGCGACGGCCGCGAGCCTCGCCGATCAGCTCGGGGTGACCCCGCGCAGCATCCGCTCGTATGTGGCCGCCGTGAACGCCCGGACCGGTGATGCGGACGCCGTGGAGTCCGGACCCGCGGGGTATCGGGCTGGTGTCGGTGCGCGTCGCGCACTGCGCACGCGGCAGAGCGGCGAGTCGGCCCCCAGAGACCGACTGCACGGGCTGGTCCGCACGCTCCTCGACGTTCCGACCGGCGTCGACGTGTTCGAGGCGGCGACCGAGCTGCACGTCAGCGAGGCGACCCTCGAGGCGGATCTCGCGCGGGTGCGCGGCCTGCTGGAGGGGACGGAGCTGACCCTGGAGCGCGACCGCGAGATCGTGCGGCTGCGCGGCACCGAAGCGGCGCAGCGGCGGCTGCTCAGCCGCCTCGCCCACGACGAGATGGACGCCGCCTCCTTCCACCCCGAGACCTTCCGGCGCGCGCTCGAGGGCGGCGCGGTCGCGGCGGGGTCGGTCGCGCCCTTCAAATCCGCGCTGGTGCGCGAGCTCGGTCAGCTCGGCTACTACGTCAACGAACTCGCGATCTCCGACGTACTGCTGCACATCGCGATCGCCGCCGAGCGGGTCGCCGCGGGACATGCCCTGGAGGCCGGTCCCACGGGGGCGCGCGAGGAGATCCCCCGGGTGGGCGCCGTGATCGCCCGTCTGGCTCGCGAGCACTTCTCGGTCACGCTGGGCGACGGCGACAGCAGTCACCTCGCCTCGCTCGTGCTCACGCGCATCGTCGCACCGGGGGAGGATGCCGCGGGCGACGTGGCACGCAGCGGTGTCGACCCCGCGGTCGAGAGCGCCGTCAGAGCCGAGATCGCCCGTGCCGCCGAGGACTTCCAGGTCGATCTGGTGGATGAGACCTTCGTGCTCCGTCTGGCGCTGCACGTGCAGAACCTGATGCGGCGTGCCGAAGAGCGGGCGCTGACCCGCAACCCGCTCACCCGCTCGCTGAAGACCTCGTATCCGATGATCTTCGAGGTGGCCGTCTCGATCGCCAGCGGGCTGCACGATCGCCTGGGCACGCCGATCCACGACGACGAGATCGCCTACGTCGCCATGCACGTGGGAGGACGCCTCGAGCGCAGCCGCAAGGCGGAGTCGATCCTCACGGCGACGATCGTCTGCCCCGGATACTACGAGCTCCACGAACTGCTGCGATCGAGCGTCGACCGGTCGCTGGGCTCGGCGATCGAGGTCACCAGCGTCATCACGAACGTCGATCCCGACTGGACGTCCTTCGACACCGACCTGGTGCTCAGCACCATCGAGCCCGGCGCGGTCGGCGATCGGTTCGTGCGCATCCAGCCCTTCCTCACCGACTCCGATGTGGATCGCATCCAGCAGGCCGCGGCCAGGGTGCGACGGGGGCGACGGCTGACCCGGCTGCGCGCCGAGCTCGCCCGCTACTTCGATGCCGACGCCTTCGTCTACCCGCTCCCCGACGAGGGCGAGGAGGCGATCATCCGACGACTCGGAGGGCTGCTCGTCACGGCCGGGCTGATCGGCGAGGACTATGTCGAGAACACGATCGTGCGCGAGCGCATGTCGTCGACCGCGTTCACCGACGCGCTCGCCGTCCCGCACGCGCTGCAGATGACGGCGACGAGGACGGCGATCGCCATCGGCGTGGCGGACGGATCCGCCGCGTGGGGCGGAGGACGGGTGCAGGTGGTCGCGCTCGCCGCCTTCAGCGAGACGGATCGTGCCGCATTCCAGACGGTCTTCGAGCAGCTCGTCGAGGTGTTCAGCGAGCGCGACAGCGTGCAGCGCATCCTCCGCCGGGGCACGAGCTTCGAGACGTTCCTCGACGAGCTCGTCGCCGTCATCGACGGCTGACGGTCAGCGGTCGCCGGCCGTCCGCCCCCGTGTCGTCAGCCGCGGGGGTCGAGGACCGCGGCGAGGGTGTCGAGGACGGAGGCGGCGCCGGCCGACTCCGCGGTCTCGAGCACCACGGCGTCGCCGGGCGCGAGCGCGAGATCCATCAGCGCGAGGACGCTGCTGAGATCCACGACCGCGCCCGACGACGTGCGCAGGGTGACGGCATGCGGATGCGCCTGCACGAGCCGCACGAGCTCGGCGACGGGGCGGGCATGCACCCCGTTGTGCGCGGTGATGACGACGTGTCTTCTCGGCATCCGCGGCCTAGGAGCGTTCTTCCAGGAGCGACCGCACGGCGGCCTCGAGTCCGCGCACGGTCTCGGCCGCGCCCGCAGCCGAGTCGGCCTTCGCGTCGATGTAGACCTTGAGCTTGGGCTCGGTGCCGCTGGGGCGGACGATGATCCGGGAGCCGTCGTCGAGCCGATAGCGCAGGACGTCGCCCGAGGGCTGCCCCTGCGCCGCGTGCAGCAGGTCCTGCGCCTCGGCGACGCCGAGAGTGCCGAAGCGCGCGGGGGGCAGGGTGCGCAGTGAGAGCATCACGTCGCCGATGATCGAGAGGTCCTCGACGCGCACCGACACCTGTCCGCTCGCGTAGTGGCCGTAGGTGTCGCCGAGCTCGGTGAGCAGCTCGGAGAGCGACCCTCCGCGGGCGTGCGCCTCGGCCGCGAGACCGAGGATCGCGACCGCAGCCGAGATGCCGTCCTTGTCACGCACCGTCTCGGGGTTGACCAGGTACCCGAGCGCCTCCTCGAAGCCGAAGGCGATCCCCGGCGCACGCGAGATCCATTTGAATCCTGTGAGGGTCTCGTGGAAGTCCAGTCCGTGATGAGCGGCGACGGCGCCCAGACCGGGGGAGGAGACCAGCGAGCAGGCCAGTGACGCCCCCGGTGTGCCCGCGGCGACCCGCGCCGCCCGCGCGCCGAGCAGCAGGCCGACCTCGTTGCCGGTGAGGCGGCGCCAGCCGCTCTCCGAGGAGGCATCGGGGATCGCCACGGCGAGGCGGTCGGCATCCGGGTCGTTCGCCAGGATGAAGTCCGCCTGCACCCGCCGGGCGCGTGCGAAGGCGAGGTCCATCGCACCGGGTTCCTCCGGATTGGGGAACGACACCGTGCGGAAGGTCGCGTCTGGCTTCGACTGCTCCCCGACGACCATGGGCTGCGGATACCCCGTAGCAGCCACGATCTTCGACAGCGTCTCCCAGCCCACCCCGTGCAGCGCCGTGTACACCCAGCGCAGATCCGAAGCGCCTGCGGGGGCCGGCGCCACCGCGGCGGTCGCGGCGATGTACGCGTCGACGACATCCTCGCCCGCCGTCTCGTACGCCCGCGAGCGCGGGAGCGTGGAGATGTCGCCGTCGTCGGCGATCCGCTGGATGTGCGCGGCGATCTCCGAGTCGGCGGGGGCGACGATCTGCGACCCCTGATCCGCTCCGCCGAGGTACACCTTGTAGCCGTTGTCGTTCGGCGGGTTGTGCGAGGCGGTCACCATGACACCGGCATCCGCGCCGAGGTGCCGCACCGCGAAGGCGAGCACCGGGGTCGGCAGGAGCCGGGGGAGGAGGATCGCGCGGAGTCCCGCTCCGGCGAACAGCTCGGCCGAGTCCGTCGCGAAGACCCGCGAGTTGCGACGGCCGTCGTAGCCCACGACGACCGTGGGGGTGCCCTCACCGGCGCGCTCGCGCAGGAATGCGGCGAAACCGGCGGCGGCCTGCGCCACCAGCACCCGGTTCATGCGGTTGCTTCCGGCCCCGAGAGCTCCGCGCAGTCCCGCGGTGCCGAAGGCCAGACGGGTGCCGAAGCGATCGTCGAGGTCGGCGACGGCGGTCTCCTCGCCGCCGGCGGCGCGGGTGATCACCGCGGCGAGCTCGTCACGGGTCTCCGCGTCGGGGTCCTGCCGCATCCACGCGCGAGCCTGCGCGAGACGTGCCTCGCTCACAGCGCCTCGACCACGCGGGCGAGCAGCGCCGAGATCACGGGCTCCGCCTCGCGGCCGGCCTCGATCACCTCGGCGTGGCTGAGCGGGGTCTTCTGGATGCCGGCGGCGAGGTTCGTGATGAGCGAGAAGCCCAGGATCTCCATCCCGGCCTCCCGCGCGGCGATGGCCTCGAGAGCCGTCGACATGCCGACGATGTGTCCGCCCATGTGCTTGGCCATCTGGACCTCGGCCGGCGTCTCATAGTGCGGTCCGCGGAACTGCGTGTAGACGCCCTCGTCGAGCGAGGGATCGACGCTGCGCGCGATGTCGCGCAGACGGGTGGCGTAGAGATCGGTGAGGTCGATGAACGTGGCACCCTCGAGCGGCGAATCGGCCGTGAGGTTGATGTGGTCGCTGATCAGCACGGGCTGGCCCGGGGTCCAGGTCTCGCGCACGCCGCCGGCGCCGTTGGTGAGCACCATGATCTTTGCGCCCGTGGCCGCGGCCGTGCGCACCGAGTGCACGACACGACGGACGCCGTGGTTCTCGTAGTAGTGGGTGCGGGCGCCGATGACGAGCACGTTCTTGCCGTCGGGGGTGCGGATGCTGCGGAGAGTGCCGACATGGCCCTCGAGGGCGGGCTTGGAGAAGCCGGTGACCTCGGTCGCCGGGATGGTCGCTGTGGTCTCGCCGATGATGTCGGCGGCCTTGCCCCAGCCGCTGCCGAGAGTCAGAGCGATGTCGTGCTTCTCGACTCCGGTCAGGCGCGCGATGTCTGCGGCTGCGGCTGCGGCGACCTCGAACGGGTTCGCATTCGGGTCGTCGAGGGGGTTGCTGTGTGTTTCGGACATGGATCCACTCTAGGAAGGTGCAGGCTCGGGGGCCAGGATTGCGGAAGAATGGAGACCATGTCTTCCACCCCTTTTGAGCGCACTCAGCGCGTCGCCGTCCTCGGTGGCGGTCCCGGCGGTTATGAAGCGGCCCTGGCGGCCGCTCAGCTCGGAGCCGAGGTGACCCTGGTCGAGCGCGTGGGCGTCGGAGGCGCGGCCGTGCTCACCGACGTCGTGCCGTCGAAGAGCCTGATCGCCACCGCGGATGCCGCCGTGGCGATCTCGGAGGCCTCGGATCTCGGCGTGCAGTTCTACGCCAAGGGGGAGCACGGCAAGCCGCTCAAGCCCGAGATCGCGATCAACCTGGCCGCCGTCAACAAGCGCCTCATCGCACTCGCCGGTCAGCAGTCCGAGGACATGCGCACGACACTCCTCGACGCCGGTGTGCGGATCCTCTCCGGCCACGGCCGCCTCGAGGGGCCGAATGCGATCGTCGTCTCGACCGGCCAGGACGGCACCGACTTCGACCGCATCGAAGCCGACACCATCATCGTCGCCGTCGGGGCCTCGCCCCGTGAGCTCGACTCCGCGAAGCCCGACGGCACACGCATCCTCACCTGGACGCAGCTGTACGACATGAAGGCGCTGCCCGAGCACCTCATCGTCGTCGGCTCCGGTGTGACCGGTGCCGAGTTCGCCTCGGCGTACATGAACCTCGGCGCGAAGGTGACCCTCGTCTCCAGCCGCGACCAGGTGCTGCCGGGTGAGGACCAGGATGCCGCGCACGTGCTCGAGAAGGTGTTCACACGTGGCGGCATGACGGTGCTCTCCAAGGCTCGTGCCGAGAAGGTCGAGGTCACGAAGGACGGCGTCATCGCCACCCTCTCCGACGGGCGCACGGTCGAGGGCAGCCACTGCCTGATGGCCGTGGGCTCCATCCCGAACACGGCGGGCATCGGGCTCGAAGAGGCGGGCGTCGAGCTCACCGAGCAGGGCAACATCCGCGTCAACCGTGTCGCGCGCACCTCCGTGCCCAACGTCTACGCGGTCGGCGACTGTACGAACTTCTTCCCGCTGGCCTCCGTCGCGTCGATGCAGGGCCGCACGGCCGTGTTCCACGCGCTGGGCGACATCGTCATCCCGTTGGAGCTGATCAAGATCACCTCGAACATCTTCACGGCGCCCGAGATCGCGACGGTGGGCTACTCCCAGAAGGACGTGGAGGAGGGCGTCGCAGACGGGCTCGTCTACAAGCTGCCGCTGGCGGCGAACCCGCGCGCCAAGATGATGGGCATCAAGGACGGCTTCGTGAAGCTGATCGCCCGCAAGGGATCCGGCACCGTGATCGGCGGCGTGATCGTGGCGCCCAAGGCCTCCGAGCTGATCTATCCGATCGCCGTCGCGGTCGAGCGCCGTCTGACCGTCGATCAGGTGTCCCGCGTGTTCGCGGCATACCCGTCGCTGTCGAGCAGCATCACCGACGCGAGTCGTGCCATGCACCTCGTCAACGCGAAGATCACCTGACCTCTGCGACATCCGCAGCGTGCGAGAAGAGGCGCCCCACATCAGCGGGGCGCCTCTTCTCTTCGACGACGTGGTCAGCTGATGGTGAGCAGCTGGTGGCCGGCCGAGACGGTCGCTCCGGCGACCGCGCCGATGTTGCCGATCGTCCCGTCCTTGTGCGCCTGCAGCGGCTGCTCCATCTTCATGGCCTCGAGGACGACGACGAGATCGCCCTTGACGACCTGCTGCCCCTCCTCGACGGCCACCTTGACGACGGTGGCCTGCATGGGCGACTTGACGGCATCGCCGGAGGCCCCGGCGCTCACCGAGGTCGAGTGGTTGCGGCGCGACGGCGGCACGGCCGCCGGGCGACCGGAGGTCCCTGCGGCGACGGCGACGCGGTCGGGGAGGCTGACCTCGAGACGCTTTCCTGCGACCTCGACGACCACCGTGTGGCGGGTCTCCGAGGGGGACGGCGTCTCCAGCTCGCCGTCCCAGGCGGGGATGTCGTTCTCGAACTCCGTCTCGATCCAGCGGGTGAAGACCCCGAACTCACCGTTCTCCGCCGTGAAGGCGGCGTCGCGGACGACCTTGCGGTGGAAGGGCAGGACAGTGGGGAGACCGGCGACCTCGAACTCGTCGAGAGCGCGACGCGAGCGCTCGAGCGCCTCGGCGCGGTCCTTGCCCGTGACGATGATCTTCGCGAGCAGGGAGTCGAACGCGCCCGACACGGAATCACCGGCGGTGACGCCGGAGTCGAGCCGGATGCCGGGGCCGCCGAACGTCTTGAACACGTGGATGGGGCCGGGCTGCGGCAGGAAGCCGCGACCGGGGTCCTCGCCGTTGATGCGGAACTCGATGGAGTGACCGGTGGGGGCGGGGTCGTCGTAGTCGATGGTGCCGCCCGCGGCGATGCGGAACTGCTCGCGCACCAGGTCGATGCCGGTGACCTCTTCGGACACCGGGTGCTCGACCTGGAGGCGGGTGTTGACCTCGAGGAACGACACGGTGCCGTCGGCGCCGATGAGGAACTCGCAGGTTCCCGCACCCACGTAGCCGACCTCCTTGAGGATCGCCTTGGAGGCGGAGTACAGCTGCGCGTTCTGCTCGTCGGTGAGGAACGGCGCGGGCGCCTCCTCGACGAGCTTCTGGTGCCGGCGCTGCAGCGAGCAGTCGCGGGTGGAGATGACGACGACGTTGCCCTCGGCATCCGCCAGGCACTGCGTCTCGACATGGCGCGGCTTGTCGAGGTACTTCTCGACGAAGCACTCGCCGCGTCCGAAGGCGCTGACCGCCTCGCGGGTGGCCGACTCGAACAGCTCGGCGACCTCGTCGAGCTCGCGCGCGACCTTCAGGCCGCGGCCGCCGCCGCCGTAGGCCGCCTTGATCGCGATCGGGAGACCGAACTCGCGGGCGAAGGCGATGACCTCGTCGGCGCCCGAGACCGGACCCGGGGTTCCGGGGGCGAGCGGCGCTCCCACCTTCTCGGCCACGTGGCGGGCGGTGACCTTGTCACCCAGCGCCTCGATGGCCTCGGGGGACGGGCCGATCCAGGTCATCCCCGCACCGATCACGGCACGGGCGAACTCCGCGTTCTCCGCGAGGAAGCCGTAGCCGGGGTGCACGGCGTCAGCGCCGGCACGACGGGCGACCGAGAGGATCTTCTCGATCTGCAGGTAGGTCTCGGCGCTGGTGGACCCGCCGAGGGCGTAGGCCTCGTCGGCGAGACGGGTGTGCAGAGCGTCGCGGTCCTGGTCGGCGTATACGGCGACGGAGGCGATCCCGGAGTCACGAGCGGCACGGATGATTCGGACGGCGATCTCGCCGCGGTTGGCGATGAGCACCTTGGCGATATCAGGCATGGTTGCCAGCCTAGCGAGAAGGTTCTCGATCCATTTGACGACTCTCCACAAGAAAGACGCGAAAACGTCGAGCGGACTCTACGACCAGAGGTCCGTCCAGCGGACACCGAGGTCGGTGGAGAGCCGTCGCACCGTCGACAGCGACATCCCGACGACGGTCGAGGGATCACCCTCGACGCGGGTGATGAAGGCCCCGCCGAGACTGTCCACGGTGAAGGCGCCCGCGACGAGCAGCGGCTCCCCGGAGGCGACGTACGCGGCGATCTCGGCATCGGTGACGTCCTCGGCGAATGTCACCGCGGCTTCGGCGGTCGCCGTCGCCTCGACCGGCTCCGCCCCGGGGGAGACGCGGTAGACGGAGTGGCCGGAGTGCAGGATGCCGGTGGCGCCGCGCATCTCCCGCCACCGTCGTGTCGCCTCCTCCGCCGTATACGGCTTGCCGTACACGCGGCCGTCGAGGGCGAACATCGAGTCGCCCCCGATCACGATGCCGTCGAACTCGCCGTCGGCCGCGAGCCGGTGCGCCACGTCCGCGGCCTTGGCCCTGGCGAGCAGGAGCACGAGGTCGGCGGGAGGGAGATCCGCGCCTCTCTCCGCCGCCGCGGCGGCGGCCACGGCATCCTCATCGACGTCGGGTGACTGGGTCAGCGGCTCGATCCCGGCCTGTCGCAGCAGCATCAGACGGGCGGGGGAGGTGGAGGCGAGGCAGACGCGCATGTCCACCACCGTATCCTCGAAGGATGACTTCCTCCCCAGCCCTGCTCGATCTGGACATCACCGGCATCGCGCACGGCGGCACGTTCATCGCCCGCCACGACGGACGCGTCGTCTTCGTCTCCGACGCGATTCCGGGTGAGCGGGTGCGCGCCCGACTCACCGCCGACTCCACCGACGAGTCGAAGAGCTTCTGGCGGGCGGAGACGGTGGAGGTCCTCGAGGCCTCGCCGCACCGTCGCCCCCACATCTGGGCGGAGGCCGACGTGTCGAGGGCGCCGGAGGACCGACCGGGTGGCGCCGACCTCGGTCACATCGATCTGGCCCACCAGCGCACCCTGAAGCGCCAGGTGCTGACCGAGGCGCTCGACCGGTTCGCCGGCCCCGGACTCGAGGCCCCCGAGATCGAGGCGGTCGACTCGACCGACGGCACCGGATGGCGCACCAGGGTCACCCTGCACGTCGACGACGAGGGCCGGGTCGGGCCCTATGCCGCGCGCAGCCACCGGGTGATCCCTGTCGGCTCGCACCCCCTCGCGCGCCCGGCGATCGCGAAGGCGGCTCTGCGTCTCGAAGGCGGGGAGGCGGGCAGCGTCGATCTGGTCGAACCCGGCGACGGCACGGTCCGCGTCATCCGTCGCGAGCGGCTCGACGAGCGCCCGGCACGCGGGCAGGGTCGTCGGCCCGCGCCGGAGGTCGTGTACGAGCAGGTGGGCGACCGCCGGTTCCAGCTCGACGCCGGCGGGTTCTGGCAGGTGCACCCGCGCGCGGCGTCGGTGCTCGACGGTGCCGTCTACGGGATCCTCGACGGACACGTCGACCCCGAGGCGTCGCACCTCGACCTCTACGGCGGGGTAGGGCTGTTCGCCGCATCCCTCGCCGACCTCGGTGCCACCGACACCGTGACGGTCGAGTCGAGCAAGAGGGCGACCGCCCACGCGCAGCAGAACCTCGCGGGGATGGGCGTGAGGGCGGTGACCGCGCGAGTCGACCGCTACCTGGCCGGCCTGGCCGCGGGAACCCGCACCGGTGCCGTCGTGCTCGACCCGCCCCGGGCGGGAGCCGGGCGCGCGGTCGTCGACGCGCTGCATGCCCTCGCGCCGGACGCGATCGCGTACGTCGCCTGCGATCCCGTCGCACTGGCCCGCGACCTCGGGACCTTCCGTCAGCACGGATGGAACGTCGGCACGCTGCGAGGCTTCGACCTCTTCCCCCACTCGCACCACTTCGAGGTCGTCGCGCTGCTCACCCGGTGACCGGGCCGCTGCCGTCGCACTCAGTAGGCTGGGGGGATGAGCAGGGTCGCACTGATCGACGATCACGAGTCCGTCCGCCTCGGTCTGGAGGCGGCATGCGCCCGTGACGGCGCGCAGACGGTGGTCTTCTCCGGGAGCACCGTCGTGTCGTATCTCGACTGGCGTTCCGCGACATCCGCGCCCTCGGCCGACGTGGTCGTCCTCGATCTCACGCTCGGCGACGGCACGACGGTGACCGAGAACGTCAGAGCCCTCGTCGACGACGGAGCGAGCGTCGTCATCCACAGCGTCGCCGACCGACCGGCCGCGGTGCGCGAGGCGCTCGCCGCGGGGGCCGCAGGCGTGGTCAGCAAGTCCTCGGCTCTGGATGACGTGCTCGACGCGATCCGGACCGTGGCCGACGGCGAGCCGCTCAACAATGTGGAGTGGGCCAGCGCCGTCGACGGGGACCGCGACTTCGCCGACGCGCAACTGTCGGCCAGGGAACGCGATGTGCTGCGCCTGTACGCCGCCGGTCTGCCGCTGAAGGCCGTCGCCGAACGCCTCGGCGTCGCCTATTCGACGGCCAAGGAGAACATCACGCGGATCCGGGTGAAGTACGTCGAGGTCGGCCGACCGGCCCCCACGAAGGTCGATCTCCTGCGCCGCGCCATGGAGGACGGGATCGTCGCCGCAGACGGGACCCCGAGTGCCCACTGACCCGCTCAGCATCCGCGAGGCCTGGTCCACGATCCCCTCGCCGGGGAGCGTGGAGACCGAGTTCGAGCGGTTCACCGGCAAGCGCATGGAGCGCATCCTCGCGACCGTGGTGGCGCTCGGCTCCGGTGTCCTCGGCACGCAGGCGCTGATCGCCGGGATCGCCACGACGGCCTGGTCGGATGCCGCGCGGGTCGCGATCCTGCTGGTGGTCTTCATCCCGCTGCTGGCGATGCTGATCGCGTGCGTCGCCGGGCGCGGGGTGCGCGTCGCGGCGGGGATCTTCGCGATCCTCTACGTCCTCGCGCTGGGAGCCTGGCCGATCTTCGTCGATCCGGCGGGCAGAGCGGCGGATCAGCCGTGGATCTTCTTCCTCGTCAACGTCGGAGTCGTCGCGGCCGTTCTCGCCTTCCCGCTGTGGCTGCAACTGTCGTGGGCGGTGGCGCTGCCCTTCGTCTACGGCTACGTCCGGCTCGTCGAGGGCGACTTCTCGCGCGAGTACTGGGTGACGACGGCTTTCGACGTGTCGTTCACCCTGATCCTCGGCATCGTCATCATCGCGTTGGGGTGGATGTTCCGTTCGGTCGCGGCGGGCGTCGACGACGCTCGCACCCGGGCCGTGGCCTCGTACGCCGGCGCCGCCGCCGCGGCGGCCGCCGAGGAGGAGCGTGCCGCGATGTCCGCCCTCATGCACGACAGCGTCCTCGCCGCGCTCATCGCCGCGGAGCGCGCCGACGGCGAGCGGGCTCGGGACCTCGCAGTGGGGATGGCGCGCGAAGCGCTCACCCGTCTCGCCAACACCGAGGCCGCGGTCGCGGAAGAGGGGAGCGACGAACCGGTCGGCGCGGCGCAGATCGTGGTGGAGCTGCGCCGCGCGCTCTCCGAGCTCGGTGCAGATGCGATCGTCGAGGAGCGAGGCGGGATCGGACTCATTCCCGGGCGCGCGGCCCGTGCGCTCGTGCTCGCTGCGCGTCAGGCTCTCGGCAACGCGGTCGCGCATGCGCAGGGCAGAGGACTGCACATCATCGCCGAGGGGCGCGGGGAGGAGGGGATCAGTGTGACGATCTCCGACTCGGGGCCGGGCTTCGACCTGCGGGAGGTCGGGGAGGATCGGCTCGGCATCAGCGCGTCGATCCTCGCGCGCATGGCCGGAGTCGCCGGGACCGCCGACATCGAATCGAGCGAGTGCGGCACGACGGTCACGCTGGGGTGGGAGCGCCGATGACGTGGACGGTGCGCAGTGTCGCGACCTCGCTCGCGGTGGGATTCGCGATGTACTTCGCGGCGCGCGGCGTGTGGTGGATCGAGCAGCCCACGGCCCCCCTGCTCATGGTGGCGGCCATCGGTCTGTACCTCGTGGTCGTGAACGTCGCGATCCTCTGGGATTCCGCCGTCTCGGTACGGATGCCGATCTGGGCAGCGCTGCTCGCACTGATCTCGAGCGCACTCATCCCCGTGCTCGTGACGTTCTCGCTCGACCCGCTGACGCTCACCGCCCCGTTCGCCACCTGGTACATCGGCGCTCTCGGAGTGCTGGGCGTCGTCTGCATCGTGCGCCGACGGTTCGTGATCGGGTGGCTCGTCGTCCTCATCCTCCTCGCGTCGTCGTCGGCGTTCCTCGGCCCCTTCGTCGCGCTGTCCCTCGGCGTCGTCGGGTCGTTCATGTGGGTCGCGGTCGCGCACCTGCTCGTCATGTTCTGGGATCGCGCCGTGCGGGACGCGGAGCGGCTCGCCGGGATCCAGCAGGCGGTCTCGGCGTGGCACGCCACACAGCAGGTCAGGCAGAAGGAGCGGCGGCTGCGGACGCAGTTCGCGTTGGCCGTCGCGGGGCCCGTGCTGACCCGTGCGGTGGCGACGGGCGGTGTTCTCGATGACGAGGAACGGCTCCGTGCCCGCCTCGCGGAAGGGCGCCTCCGAGACGAGCTGCGGGGTGCGGATCTGCTGAACGACGCGGTGCGGGATGCGATCGAGGATGCCCGGCGACGCGGCGCGGTCGTCACGGTGTTCGACGAGGGCGGACTGGACGACGTCGATGAGGATCGACGCGCGGCGATCCGCGATGAACTGGCGCGGGTGCTCCGCGCAGCGGATGCCGAGCGCTGGATCATCCGCGCAGCGAGGGACGAGCGGACGGCGGTCACGGTGGTGGGCCGAGCCGGGTCGCGCGGAGCGGGCGATGACGACGCGGTAGACGTATGGCACGAGATCGCTCGCGAGGCCGCGGCGGAGTGACGCACTCTTCATCCCTCGGCTCCGGCCGGGGGAGGGAGCCGGAGACGAGGTTGGATGGAGTGGGCGAGGGGCGGCGATCACGCCAGCCCCTCGCCATGCGGACAGTTACCCGAAAACCGTCCGCTGGTGGCTGATCTGCGTCTGTCTACCCTGTGACAGAGACACCAGCCGAACGCGAAGCGTCCCCACAATTCTGACGCGTCTGCGCACGGCTGTCTGTAGGTATTTTGGGGGACAAGACCCCGGCGATAGGAGAGGATGGGGCATGGGTACGCGCAGAGGGACCAACCTCCCCAGGATGGGGGACTTCAATCAGTCCGTGATCCTCGAGGGCATCCGTCGGTCTGCTGCGGGTCTGAGCCGGATCGAGCTCGTCGACATCACCGGCCTGTCGGCGCAGACCGTCACGAACATCACCCGTCGACTGCTCGATGAGGGCGTCATCGCCGAAGCCGGTCGCACGATCAACGGACCGGGCAAGCCCCGCGTCACGTTGCGCCTGGTCGCCGAGAGCCGCTTCTCGGTGGGCGTGCACCTCGATCCTGCGGTGATCACGATCGTGCTCCTGAATCTCGCGGGGCAGGTCGTCGGCCGGCGCGCGCAGCGGACGACGGATCAGAATCCTCAGCACATCGTCGCGACCATGGCGCAGACGATCGACGCCGTGATCGACGAGGCTGGAATCGACCGCGGCCTCGTCGCCGGGGTCGGCGTCGCGGCTCCCGGACCGCTCGATGCCGAGAAGGGCACCGTGCTCGACCCGCCGAAGCTCGCGGGATGGCACCGTGTGCCGCTGCGGTCGGGGCTCGCAGAGGCGACCGGCCTGGCCGTCACGATCGAGAAGGACACCACGGCGGCGGCCGTCGGAGACCTGTGGACGAGCAGATCGACGGCGGGGGGATCCTTCGTGTTCATCTACCTCGGCACCGGGATCGGTGCGTCTCTCGTCCGCGAGGGGGAGGTCGTCGCGGGCGCCTCCCACAACTTCGGGGAGATCGGCCACATCATGGTCGATCCCGACGGGCCCGAGTGCGCCTGCGGGGGTCGGGGGTGCGTCGAGGTGGTGTGCACGCCGCAGGCGATCGTCGAGCAGGCGGTGGCGGCGGGCGTCTTCGACGACGAGGGAGCGGACGAGGCGCATGACGTGGATGTACGTCTCACCCGGCTGTGCGAGCGTGCCAAAGCAGGCGACGCCGGCGCCGCGCGCGTGCTGCGCCGTTCCGCCGGGCATCTCGCGGTGCTGATCTCCGTTCTGACGAACGTGCTCGACGTCGACCGCGTGGTTCTGGGCGGGCCGTTCTGGGCGAGGCTGTCCACGGTGTATCTGCGAGAGATCCCCGGACCCCTTCGGCTGCGCAACGCCACGAGATCGGTCCGTGAGCTGCCGGTGGAGGGGACGGTCGTGGGAGACGACGGGGGCGCCGTGGGTGCGGCGTGCGTCGTTCTCGATGCGATGCTGACACCGCGCGCGTCGGACCTGTACCTCGGCGACTGAACGGATCGTCAGTTCTTATACCGGAATACTGGTCGATCTCTCGACCGCAATAACTCCAATCGATATAATATCGAGTGGATGCGCCGACTGGGGTGATCCTGATGCGCGACGACGGTCCCGCATCGGCCGGGGGGAGACTGTCTGCGCGGCCCGTGAGCTGGGGGGCTCCGGGCCCGCAGGCGCCGCACATCTCGGGTTCAGCCCGCGAAGCGGCCCCAGGGGATGTCGCGTCGCAGCGGTGTGCGCAGCGGACGCTGTGTGCGAGACCACGCCGATACGACGGGTTCCTCTGCGACGGCGCCCGCAGCCTCCTGCGCGTAGGCGTCGCTGACCACGGCGATGAGAGCGGCGAGCTCCTCCTCCGTGGCGGCACCGCGCGTGATCTGCATCGCCGGCGTCGGCTGCGTGTCCGACCCGGCATCCGCCCCCTGCGCGTCGCTCACAGCGGGATGTTCCCGTGCTTCTTGGGCGGAAGCTCCGCTCGCTTCCCGCGCAGCGCCCGAAGCGCCTTCGCGATCGAGACGCGGGTGTTCGCCGGCTCGATGATGCCGTCGATCTCGCCGCGCTCGGCGGCGAGGAAAGGTGACGTCACGCTGTACGTGTACTCGTTGGCGAGCTTGGTGCGCACCGCGGCGACGTCTTCGCCGGCTTCTTCGGCGCGCTTGATCTCACCGCGGTAGAGGATGTTGACCGCGCCCTGGCCGCCCATGACGGCGATCTCGGCCGTGGGCCACGCGAGATTGACATCGGCTCCGAGCTGCTTGGAGCCCATGACGATGTACGCGCCGCCGTAGGCCTTGCGCAGAATCACCGTCACCAGCGGAACGGTCGCTTCGGCGTAGGCATAGATGAGCTTCGCGCCGCGGCGGATCACGCCGGTCCACTCCTGGTCGGTGCCGGGCAGATACCCGGGAACGTCGACGAGGGTGACGATCGGGATCGAGAACGCGTCGCAGAAGCGGACGAACCGGCTGGCCTTCTCGCCGGCTTCGATGTTGAGGGTTCCCGCCATCTGCGACGGCTGGTTCGCGATGATGCCCACCGAGCGGCCTTCGACGCGTCCGAATCCGATCACGATGTTCGGGGCGAACAGCGGCTGGACCTCGATGAAGTCCCCGGCGTCGACGACGTGCTCGATGACCGTGTGGATGTCGTACGGCTGATTGGCGGAGTCGGGGATGATCGTGTTCAGCGAACGATCGGCATCCGTGGTCTCCCACTCGAAGCCGCTCTCGTACCCCGGGATCTCCGCCATGTTGTTGTCGGGGAGGAAGCCGAGCAGCGTCCGTGCGTAGTCGATCGCGTCGTCCTCGTCTTCCGCGAGGTAGTGCGCGACGCCGGATCGGGTGTTGTGGGTGAGGGCTCCACCGAGCTCCTCCATGCCGACATCCTCGCCCGTGACCGTCTTGATCACATCGGGACCGGTGACGAACATCTGGCTGGTCTTGTCGACCATGATCACGAAGTCGGTGAGCGCGGGGCCGTACACGGCTCCACCTGCGGCCGGGCCCATGATGATGGAGATCTGCGGGATGACACCGGAGGACCGGGTGTTCAGGCGGAAGATCTCGCCGTACTTGCTGAGGGCGAGCACGCCCTCCTGGATCCGGGCGCCGCCGGAGTCGAGGATGCCGATGATCGGCATGCCGCCCGAGAGCGCGAACTCCATGATCTTGATGATCTTGTCGCCCGACACCTCGCCGAGCGAGCCGCCGAACGTGGTGAAGTCCTGCGAGTAGACCGCGACCGTTCGTCCGTGGATCGTGCCGACGCCGGTGACGACCGAGTCGCCGTAGGGGCGGTTCTTGTCCATCCCGAAGGCCGTGGTGCGGTGGCGCACGTACTCGTCGAACTCGACGAAGCTCCCGGGGTCCACGAGCAGTTCGATGCGCTCGCGGGCGGTCATCTTGCCCTTGGCGTGCTGCTTGTCGTGCGCGATCTTCTCCGCGTCGACAACGGCTTCGTTGTAGCGAGCGCGGAGGTCTGCGATTCTGCCGGCGGTGGTCGAGAGTTCGGGCTTGTCCGTCACGGATTCCACCCTATCGTCGGCTCGGGCCGCGCCGTTGGATGCTCGCCACAACGGGTCGTCCGATCCTTTGGTGAGGATCGTGCGAGCGTGGCCGGATCGTCAGCGCACTCCTCGCTCAGCGCTGAGAGTCACCGGACCCGAGCTCGCCGGGGAGATCGTGCGTCCCCGCCTGATCGATCGCCTTCGCGCTCTTCCCGCGGCCTCGACCGACCGAGGCGATCCGGCGTCCCGCCCAGCCGACGCCGCGCGCGGCCGAGCCTGCGGCACCGGCGACGGCGCCCCCCACGAACTGCGCCCCGTGCAGCATCCGCAGCTCCAGCTTCTCCGCACCGTCGACGGGTTCGAGCTCGAGGGGGAAGTCCATCGGCGCGTTCCCGAACGCGCGGTGAGACGTGGTGAGCACCCGGCGGCCGAGGATGTGGTTGCCCGCCCCGCCCACGGCGGCCCCCACGCCGAACGGCAGCGCCTTTCCGACGAACGACGCACCTCCTCGGGTGGCGAACTGCTTGACGAACATGCTCTTGAGTCGGTCGACGAGCGGACCGACGGCCGCTTTGGGCAGCGACTTCGTGACCATCTCTCCCCAGTACGACGACCGGGTGCCGCCCTTGCCCGTGGCCTCGCCGGCGAGCTGGCCGACCAGCGCCACGCCTTCTTTGCCGAGCATCAGGGTCATCACCAGTGCTCGCGCGCGGTCGGGGTTGGAGATGGCGATGCCGTGCACCTCCGCCACGGACTGCGCGAACAGCGCCGTCGATTCGACGAAACCGACGGTCTCGACGCCGGAGAGGGCGAGGGTGATCCCGGTTCCGATGCCGGGGACGACGGCCGTGGCTCCGACCGCTGCTCCTCCGGTGGTCACCGCCGCGAGGTATCGCCGCTCCAGGATGCGGATGATCTGCTCGGGGGATGCCTGCGGATTGCGCAGGCGGATGCTGCGGATGTGCGCGAGCACCAGAGGCCGCTGGATCGACAGCACGCGGTCGAGGCCTCGCACCATGAGCGGATGCTCGGTGGAGCCCACGGGAGGCACACCCTTGTCCCACGGGGAATCATCGGGGAGGGAGTGGATCTTGTGCACCTTGGAGGCCATGCGTCGATCCTAGGAACCCCTGCCGCGAAAATGCCGAAAGCCCGGCACCCTTGACGGGGCCGGGCTTTCGTGGAAGACGATCAGACGAACAGGTTCGCCCGCTCGAGGTCTTCGGCGAAGTCGACCTCGACCGCGTACAGGTCAGAGACGTCCATGGGCTCGAGGAGCAGCCCGTCCTCGGCGATCGCGAGCTCGAGGCCGCGCTCGAAGTAGTCCTGGTCCTCGACCCGCTGCAGCTGGCGCATGAACGCCTTCTTGTTCGCGGCGGAGATGTAGTTGATGCCGACGGCCTCGCCCAGGCCGCCCTTGACGGTCTTCGACAGCTTGTCGATGAAGCCCTCGGCCGTGACCGTGTACTTCACCTCCTCGTCGCTGACCTTCGAGGTGTTGACCGTGACGAAGGACTGGTCGCGCTCGATGAAGGCCGCCGCGCGGCCGAGGATCATCGGGTCGAAGACGACGTCGCCGTTCATCCAGAGAACGCCGGCCTTGCCTGTGGCGCCGAGGGCGCGCAGCAGGCTCTTGGACGTGTTGGTCTCGTCGTAGCGCTCGTTGTGCACGTAGTTGACGCTGGGGAAGGCCTCGATGATGGTCTCGGCGCGGTATCCGACGACGGACGTGATGCGGGCATCGGAACCGAAGGCGGCGCGGATGTTGTCGTGCTGCTGGCGCATGATGGTGCGCCCGTCGCTGAGCTCGGTGAGCGGCTTGGGCAGCGCACGGCCCAGGCGCGAGCCCATTCCGGCTGCGAGGATGACGGTCTGAAGAGTCACGAGTGCTCCTAAAGGAAGTTGTGTTCACGATCGGTTCACCGATCAGACACTTCGTCGTGCCGAGAGTCATGGTATCGACCGAGCCTGGGAACCCCGGGGGCTGAAGGCCGCTGTTGCCAATTCGTGATCCAGTACACACCCCACACTCAGATTCGTAAAGGGGGCGCGCGTTTTCGGTGAACCTGCGCGTCGGCCGGGTAATTGTTGCGGCGACCCGAAGAAATCGATCGCCCGTTGATACCGTAGGACGGTGACTGCTTCCCCCGACGACCCCACCGATCAGGCGGCTGACGCCGCCCCCGCGCCTGAGAAGAAGACGCCGGCTCGGAGGACTCCGACGAAGAAGGCTCCGGTGAAGAAGGCCGCGACTCCGCGGACGCCGGCGAAGGCGGCCGCCGAGAAGGCCGCCGCGACCATCGAGGTCGTCGCGGAGCCCGCTCTGCGGATCAGTCCGCGCCCCGGCGAGGGGGCAGGCTCCGCCGCGCCGGTGAAGAAGACCGCCGCCGCCGCGCGCACCGCCGCGGCCAGGAACTCCGCGCCTAGAAGCTCCGCGCCCAAGACCACGGCGGCCAAGACCGCAGCGGCCAAGACGACCGCATCCAAGACGACAGCGGCAAAGACTGCGGCAGCGAAGGCCACGGCGGCCAAGACGACCGCGGCGAAGACCGCAGCGGCCAAGGCGGCAGCGGAGAAGAGCGCGGCAGCGAAGACCGAGGCCCGCACGGCGGCAGCGCGTGCCACGGCGGCCAAGACGGCCGCCGCTCGGACGGCGGCGGCCAAGGCTGCTGCAGCGAAGGCTGCCGAAGCGGAGGCGAAGGCCGCGGAGGCGGAGAAGGCTGCCGCTGCCGAGGCCCAGGCTGCCGAGGCTCGGGGCAGCGACGCCCGGGATGTCGAAGCTCAGGGCGGCGAGGCTCAGGATGGCGACGCGGGCGCGCTCGAGACGCACACGCTGATCGACCCCGCACATGACGAGGCGGCGTCCATCGAGTCCGCGGTGAGCGCGCCGGAGGCGCAGGAGCCCGAGATCGTCGTCGCGGAAGAGACCGATGCGCCCGCAGTCGAGGAGCCTCCCGTGGTCGAGGGGTCTCCCGCAGTCGAGGAGTCTCCCGCGGTCGAGGAAGCCCCCGTCGAAGAAGTGACCGACGATGCGGTGCGCACCGATGACGAGGTCACCGAAGTCGAGGCCGAGGCAGAGGCCGAGCAGACCGTCGTCGAGGACGACGCGACCGCCGTCGCGGGCGTGGTCGCAGGCGGGCAGCCGGTCGGCGGCCCCGGAGCGGCATCCGCGAGCGAGGCGATACGCATCCGTGGGCTCGTCAAGAGCTTCGGCGACCACACGGCTGTCAACGGCATCGATCTGACCGTGCCCGCCGGATCGTTCTACGGGATCGTCGGCCCCAATGGTGCAGGCAAGACCACCACACTGTCGATCGTCGCGGGACTGCTGCGCTCCGATCGGGGCGAGGTGGTGATCTGCGGTATCGACCAGGCGAAGAAGCCGCTCGCGGCGAAGCGCATGATGGGCGTCCTCCCTGATCGCCTGCGGACCTTCGACCGACTGACCGGGCGTCAACTCCTCTACTACTACGGTCTGCTGCGGGGCCTCCAGTCCGACGTGATCGAGAAGCGCGTGGGAGACCTCGCGCGGGCCTTCGATCTGGGCGAAGCGCTCAACCGCGTCGTCTCCGACTACTCGGCGGGTATGACGAAGAAGATCATGCTCGCCGGTGCGATGATCCACTCGCCCCGTGTGCTGGTGCTCGACGAGCCGTTCGAAGCTGTCGATCCCGTGTCTTCGTCGGTGATCCTGGACATCCTGCGTGCGTACGTGGCACACGGCGGGACGGTGATCCTGTCCAGTCACGGCATGGACCTCGTGGAGCGCGTCTGCTCCCGCGTGGCGATCATCGTCGGAGGTGAGGTGCTCGCCGAGGGCACGGTCGACGAGGTGCGGGCGGGGCAGAGCCTCGAAGCGCGGTTCGTCGAGCTCTCCGGCGGCATCGGAGAGGTGGAGGGGCTCGAGTGGCTGCACACGTTCTCCGACTGAGGGCTGCGCTCCTGATCGGATCGCTGCGCGGCGAACGTCGGGTCCGGACGCTGGTCGTGCTCGCCGTCGTCGTCGCCCTCACCGCTGTCGTCTGCGCCGCCGTGCTCAGCCTCGTCGATGCTCCCGTGGCCGTGGCACGCACCGTCATCATCCTCGGCAGCGCCGCGCTGCTCCTCGGCTTCCTCGTCGGACCGCTTCTCGTCGGATCCTCCGATCAGCTCGATCCCCGCCGCTTCGCGGTATTCGGAGTGAACGAGCGGCAGATGCCCTGGATCCTCGCGCTCGCCTCCCTGATCAGCGTCCCGAGCCTCGCGTTGATCGCGGTCAACATCAGCGTGTGCATCGTCGCGATCACGCTCGGCGCGCCCTGGGCGCTCGCCGTGCTGATGAGCGTCGTCAGTCTCCTGACCGCGACCCTCGCCGCGCGGGTGAGCATGGCCGTGAACGCCCTTCTGCTCCCCGAACGCCGCTCTCGCGAGCTCACCGCCCTCTTCGCGCTGGCCGTCGTCGTGGTCGCGTTCCCCGTCGCCGTCTTCCTCGCCTCACTGAAGTGGGACGGACAGGTGCCCGCCGCAGTGAGTGCGCTCACCGCATCCGTCGGTCTCACGCCCTTCGCCGCGCCCTCGCGCGTGCTCTTCTCGTTCGCCTCCGGCGATCCGACCGGCTCATGGATCAGCGGCATCGTCACACTGATCACTGCGGCAGGACTCTGGATCCTCTGGTCCTGGCTGGTGCGACGGCTCCTCACCACCACCGCACGCCCCGTGGCCTCGCGGGAGCGCTCGGGTCTCGGCTGGTTCGGCCTGATGCCGTCGAACGCGTTCGGTGCGATCGCCTCGCGCAGCCTGGTCTACTGGCTGCGCGACCGGCGGTACATCATGAACCTCATCGTGGTGCCCGTCGCCGGCGTGCTCACCGTGCTGCCGCTCCTCGTCGCAGGCGTTCCACTCGAGATCGCCGCGCTCGTGCCGGTGCCGGTCATGGCGCTGTTCTTCGGATGGCTGCCGCACAACGACGTCGCGTACGATTCGACCGCGCTGTGGACGCACATCGCCAGCGGCGTGAGAGGACTGCCCGACCGGCTGGGGCGTCTGGTCCCGGTCGCGCTCGTCGCGATCCCCGTCCTCGCCGTGGCCGTGCCGCTCACCCTGCTCTGGATCGACGACTGGCGGCTCCTGCTCCCGCTCACCGGTCTGGGCGCCAGCCTGCTGCTGTCCGGTCTCGGCTTCTCCAGCATCGTGTCGGTCGTCGCCCCCTATGCGGTCTCGCGCCCGGGTGACAGCCCGTTCCAGCAACCGCAGCGTCCGACCTCTCGAGGCACGTACGGGCCCGCGATCGCATTCCTCGGAGCGATCGTGGTCAGCATCCCGACGATCTGGCTGCTCGTGCTCACGATCGTCGAGGGCGGGCAGTTCGCACCCGCGACGTTCTGGGCGGGGCTCGCGACCGGAATCGTCGCGCTCGTGGCGGGAGTGGCACTGGGCGGACGCATCTTCGAGCGGCAGGGCGAGCGCCTGATGGAGTTCGTCGAGACCGCGTGACCGCTGCCCACCCCGCGTGCTCCACGGCTAGACTCTCGGAATGAGTACTCCGCTGGACAGCCCCGATCAGGGTGGCGTGGCAACGCTCGATCGCGAACTCGAAGAACTCCTCCGCGAGGAGAATCTCGAACCGGGAGACCACGAGCGCTTCTCGCACTACGTCAAGAAGGACAAGATCCTCGAGTCCGCGATCACCGGAAAGCCGGTACGCGCACTGTGCGGCAAGAAGTGGACCCCGGGCCGCGACCCCGAGAAGTTCCCGATCTGCCCCACGTGCAAGGAGATCTACGAATCGATGGTGCGCTGAGGCGCCACAGCGTCCGCGACGCTCACCCCGCGTCGACGAAGACCGTGGGGATCGCCGGGTCGGACTTGCTCAGCGCGAGCGCTCGCACGGGAAGCTCCTCCCGCACCCGCAGATGATGCGATCGGGCCGACGTCGTGCCCTCGGGACCCTCGAACGACGGATCGATCTCACCGCGCTCGACGAACGTCGTCTGCAGCGCGCGGCCATCCGGATGCTGCGCGGGAGTGCCGAGCTCCTCGAAGCCGTCCGACACCACCACCGTCTCCGCGGTCGCGACGCCGTCGACGAGAGTGCGGAACGCCGCCTTGCGCCCTCCGTGCGACGCCTTGTCCGTGGAGGCCTTCGCGACTCCGATCCAGGCACCGCTCGGATCCTGCCGAGCGACCAGCTTGTAGACCATGCTGGCGGTGGGGTAGCCCGATCCTGTCACCACCGAGGTGCCGACCCCGTAGGCGTCGACCGGTGACGCGGCGAGGGCCGCGATCGCGTACTCATCGAGGTCGCTCGTGACGGTGATGCGTGTGTCCGTCGCACCGAGCTCGTCGAGTTGCGCGCGCACCTCGGCCGCGACGATGGGCAGGTCGCCGGAGTCGATGCGCACGCCGCCGAGGCCGGTTCCAGCCACTCGGATCGCGGTCTCGACGCCCGTGCGGATGTCATAGGTGTCCACGAGCAGTGTCGTCGCGGTGCCGAGGCTGTCGATCTGAGAGCGGAACGCCTCCTCTTCGCTCTCGTGCAGCAGCGTCCAGGAGTGCGCGGCGGTCCCCATGGTCGGGATCCCCCAGCGCCGCCCGGCCTCGAGGTTGCTCGTCGCGCCGAAACCGGCGATGTACGCCGCCCTGGCGGCCGCGACGGCCGACTGCTCGGCGGCTCGGCGCGAGCCCATCTCCGCCAGCGGCCGCTCGCCGGCGGCGATGCTCATGCGGGACGCGGCGGTGGCGACCGCCGAGTCGTGGTTCAGGACGCTGAGCGCCAGGGTCTCGAGCACCACCGCATCGGCGAAGCTGCCCTCGACCGTCAGAATGGGCGATCCGGGGAAGTAGAGCTCGCCCTCGCGGTAGCCGCGGATGGAGCCGGTGAAGCGGTAGTCCTCGAGGTAGCGCAGCGAATCCGCGTCGACCACGTCGTTGTCGCGGAGGAACCGCAGCTCGTCGTCCTCGAATCGGAACTCGCGCAGCAGGCTGAGCAGACGCCCCGTACCGGCGACCACGCCGAAGCGGCGTCCGCCCGACAGGCGGCGGGAGAACAGCTCGAACACGCTGGGCCGTGAGGCCGTGCCGTCGCGGAGTGCGGCGGCGAGCATGGTGAGCTCGTAACGATCGGTCAGAAGCGCCGTGGACGTCGTCATCCGCTCAGCATAGTGACGAGATCCGCTCGAGTTCCTGAGCATGACCAGCGGCGCGCGCGGGTAGGCTGGGGAGTCATGAACGACGCCCCGATCGGAATCTTCGACTCCGGTGTCGGCGGACTCACGGTGGCCAGGGCCATCCGAGCCCAGCTGCCCCGGGAATCGTTCGTCTACATCGGTGACAGCGCGCACTCGCCCTACGGCCCGAAGCCCATCGCCGATGTGCGGCGCTACAGCCTCGAGGTTCTCGACACTCTCGTCGACCAGGGCGTCAAGATGCTCGTGATCGCCTGCAACACGGCATCCGCGGCCATGCTGCGGGACGCACGCGAACGCTACGACGTGCCCGTCGTCGAGGTGATCGGGCCCGCCGTGCGCCGGGCCGTGTCGACCACGCGCAACGGTCGGGTCGGTGTGATCGGCACGGTCGGGACCATCGGCTCCCGCGCCTACCAGGACATGCTCGAGGTGAACGAGCGTCTCGAGGTCTTCACCGCGGCATGCCCGCGCTTCGTCGAGTTCGTCGAAGGCGGCATCACCGGGACCCCCGAGGTGCTCGCCACCGCCGAGCAGTACCTCGCACCGCTGCGCGACGCCGGGGTCGACACGCTCGTACTCGGGTGCACGCACTACCCCTTCCTGCGCGGCGCGATCAGCTACGTGATGGGTGAGGGGGTCACGCTCGTCTCCAGCGACGACGAGACGGCGGGAGATGTCTACCGTCAGCTGGTTCGCGGAGATCTGCTCGCATCCCCCGACGCCACGGCGTCGTACGTGTACGAGGCGACCGGTGATTCCGCCACCGAGTTCACCGCGCTCGCCAACCGCCTGATGGGTCGCGAGGTGCGCGACGTGCAGCTCGTGCAGACCGGCGTCATCACCCTCCCGGGGCACGCCGCCGGGCTCTGACCTCGGCGTCCTCCGACTTCCTCCGTCTTCGCTTCACCCACCCTCCACCCGAAGGAATCTCATGACCAGCATCGTCCGTGCCGACGGCCGTTCCACCGACCAGCTCCGCGAGATCACCATCGAGCGCGGATGGAGCGCCCACGCCGAGGGATCGGCACTGATCAGCTTCGGGGGGACGAAGGTGCTGTGCACCGCCTCGTTCACGAACGGGGTGCCGCGCTGGCTCACCGGCAAGGGCAAGGGGTGGGTCACCGCCGAGTACTCGATGCTTCCCCGCGCGACCAACAGCCGCAACGACCGCGAGAGCGTGAAGGGCCGGATCGGCGGACGCACGCACGAGATCTCACGCCTGATCGGCCGCGCGCTGCGTGCGGTCGTCGACACCAAGGCCCTGGGGGAGAACACGATCGTCATCGACTGCGACGTGCTCCAGGCCGACGGGGGAACGCGCACCGCCGCGATCACCGGCGCCTACGTCGCTCTCGCCGATGCGATCGAGTGGGGCCGTGAGAAGAAGTTCATCGGCAAGAACTCGACGCCGCTGCTGGACTCGGTCTCCGCCGTGTCCGTCGGGATCATCGACGGCGAGCCCATGCTCGATCTGGCATACGTCGAAGACGTCCGCGCCGAGACCGACATGAACATCGTGGTGACGGGTCGCGGCCTGTTCGTCGAGGTGCAGGGAACCGCCGAGGGTGCCCCCTTCGACAAGCGCGAACTGGATGCGCTGCTCGACCTGGGCGTCGCCGGCTGCGCCGACCTGAAGAGCGAGCAGCTGAAGGCGCTCGCGGGCTGATGAAGGTCGTCCTCGCCACGCACAACCCGCACAAGGTCGACGAGTTCCAGCAGATCGTCGCGGTGACGCGTCCTGATCTGGAGGTCATCGGCTACGACGGTCCGGAGCCGATCGAAGACGGGGTGACCTTCGCGGAGAACGCGCTCATCAAGGCGCGCGCCGCCTCGCTGCACACGGGCCTCGCGGCTCTGGCCGACGACTCCGGCATCTGCGTCGACGTGCTCGGCGGGTCACCCGGTGTGTTCTCCGCCTACTGGGCGGGGCAGAAGAAGGATGCCGCGGCCAACCTCGCACTGCTGCTCGATCAGCTGCAGGACATCGCGGACCCGCACCGCAGCGCCCACTTCACCTCGACCATCGCGCTGGTGACCCCGGAGGGTGCCGAGCACGTGGTGGTCGGGAACTGGCCGGGGCGCCTCGCGACCTCGGCATACGGCGGCGGCGGGTTCGGCTACGACCCGATCTTCATCCCCGACGGACAGCCCGCAGGCGCTGAGCGCACCGTGGGAGATTTCACCGCCGACGAGAAGCAGTCGCAGTCTCATCGGGCGCGGGCCTTCCGCGAGCTGGCGCCACTCCTCGCCGACCTCTGACTCTTCACAGTAACCACTACGCTTGACGTACTTCACCCGTAGTGGTTACTGTGGTCGGCATGCGAGAACTCACCTACTACATCGGCGTGACCCTCGACGGATTCATCGCGGGGCCTGACGACGAGGTCGACTTCTATCCCGTGACGCCGGCGTTCGCCGAGACGCTGGGAACGGAGCTCGCCGACATCCAGCCTGCGCATGTGCGAGCCGGTCGGGGAGGCGTCGACGAGCCGCTCACCCGGTTCGACACGGTCGTGATGGGTCGTCGCACCTACGAGCCCGCGCTGCAGGCCGGGATCACCGATCCGTACTCGCAGCTGCGGACCGTGGTGTTCAGCAGCTCGCTCGCGGACCCGAGGGAGGCGAATGTCGAGGTCGTCCGCACCGATCCGGCGTCGCGCGTACGTGAGCTCAAGGCGGAGGACGGGCTGGGGATCTACCTCGCCGGTGGGGCGATGCTCGCAGGAGTGCTGCTCGAGGAGATCGACCGCCTGATCGTCAAGAAATACCCGGTGATCGCCGGGTCCGGCATCCCGATGGCGAGACACCCGTTCGCCCCGACGATGTTCGCTCTCGACCAGGTGCGTGCCTTCGACAACGGCTGCATCGTGCTCGAATACACCCGCCTGCGCTGAGGACGCGGCTACTGAGAATCATCACCATTCCCGACTGCGCCGAGACCCGCCGAACGGCACCATGGCCGGTCTAGCCTGGAGACATGCACGATCACGCGCCCGCTGCCGGCGGCATCCGCTCTGCGAGTCATCGCCGTCTTCTGGCGATCTCGCTGAGCCTGACCGCGACCATCATGGTCGTACAGGTCGTGGGTGCGATCTTCACCGGGTCGCTCGCGCTCCTGGCCGATGCCGCCCACATGTTCACCGACGCCTCGGCGCTCGTGATCGCTCTGATCGCCGCGGCCGTCGCCGCACGACCGGCCGACGACCGCCGGACGTTCGGATACCAGCGTGCCGAGGTGTTCGGTGCGCTGATCAACGCGATCATCCTGATTCTGCTCGCCGGATGGGTCGGGATCGAGGCCGTCGGGCGGCTGATCGACCCGGGCGAGACCGAGGTCGTCGGAGGGCTCATGCTCGTCGTCGCGATCGTCGGTCTCGTCGCGAACGCGATCTCGATGTGGTTGCTCAGCCGCGCGCAGCGCACGAGCATCAACGTCCGCGGCGCCTATCTCGAGGTGATGGGCGATCTGATCGGCTCGGCGATGGTGATCATCGCCGCGATCGTCATCGTCACGACCGGCTGGATGCCCGCCGATGCGATCGCCTCGATCATGATCGCCGTGCTGATCATCCCGCGGGCCATCGCGCTGCTGCGCGAAGTGTTCTCTGTTCTGTCCGAGTCGGCACCGAAGGGCACCGCGGTGAGCGAGATCCGACAGCACCTGCTCGACTACGACGGCGTCGTGGGAGTCCACGATGTGCACGTGTGGCAGCTGACCCGGGGTGCCCCGGTGTTCAGCGCTCACGTCAGCGTCGACCCTGCGCTGCTCGCGGGCGGACGGTCGGCGAAGCTGCTGAGCGACCTGCAGTCGTGCCTCGCTCATCACTTCGACGTCGAGCACTCGACCTTCCAGATCGAGCCGGCGGAGCAGTCGGACTGCGAGCCGCACCACGCGTGATCGTCAGCTCTCGACGACGACCTCGGCGGGGGACTTGTCGGGACGCAGCCCGCGCCAGCGGGAGTGACGGAGCACGCCGTCGGGCGTCCAGTTCGCGAACTCGACCTCGCCGACCACGTCGGGCTCCACCCACAGCGCGTCGGACGCGTCGAGTGCGGGCACGCCATCGAGCGGTGCCGCATCGATGCGCAGCGGTGTGAGACGCGCGAGGAGGTCTCGCAGCATCCGGTCGCTGAAACCGGTGCCCACGCGCCCGACGTAGCGGAGGTCGCCGGCGTCGGGCACGGCGAGCAGCAGGGACCCGAAGGTCCCCTCGCGGTCACCCTTGCCGGGGCGGATGCCGACGATCACGACCTCCTGCGTCCTGGTGTGTTTGAGCTTGAGCCAGGCGGGGGAGCGCTGCCCCGGTCGGTACCGGGAGGCGGGATCCTTCACGACGACGCCCTCCAGACCGAACTCCGCGCTGGCCGCCAGCGCGGCATCGACGTCGTCGAACACCGGCGGCACCTGTACGGGAGCATCGAGGTCGGCGATCACGTCGTCGAGCAGGGTGCGCCGCTGGGAAAGAGGCATCGCGCTGAGGTCATGCCCGTTGAGACGGAGCAGGTCGAAGACCATGAACACGATCGGTGTGCGCACCACTTCTCGCTCGATCTCGCGGGGACGGGTGAGGTGCATCCGGTTCTGCAGCAGAGAGAAGCTGGGGCGGCCCTGCCGATCGAACGCGACGATCTCGCCGTCGACGATCGCGTCGCCGACGGGGAGGAAGGGTGCGCCGTCGGCCGTGAGCTCGGGATATCGGGCGGTGATGTCGGTGCCGCTGCGGGCGTGCAGCAGCATCCGTCCGTCGGCCCACGTGCCGATCGCCCGGATGCCGTCCCACTTCACCTCCACCCAGGAGGGTGAGCTGAGGCCGCGGGCGATCGCCGGTGTGCCGTTCTCCGCGAGCATCGGGGACACCGAGGCCGGAGCAGCGGATGCCGGCGCGCTCGCGGCCCCGGCGAGCCTCGGGCGGTGACGGGCAGGAGCCACGCGCTCGGCGGCGTCGTCCCGATCGGATGCGGGTCTGTCCGCGGCCGAGACTCCGGAGGCCGGATCCGGGCGCAGCGTGGCGATCGGATCGAGGCCCGACTCCGCCCGCTCCATCACCGTCGCGAAGTCGAGCTGTGCCAGGTCGGGGTCCTCGAGCTCGTCCCAGGTGCGGGGCGCGGCCACCCACGGCTGTGCGCGCCCGCGCATCGAGTAGGGCGAGATGGTGGTCTTCCTGCCGTTGTTCTGGCTCCAGTCGAGGAACACCTTGCCGCCTCGGGCGGCTTTGGCCATGGTGCTCGTGGCGAGGTCGGGGTGCTCGGTCTCGATGAGGCGGGCGATCTCCTTGACGACGGAGGAGATCTCGTCGCTGGTCTGCGCGCCGGGAAGAGCGGCGTACAGATGGATGCCCTTGCTGCCGCTGGTGACGGGCAGAGGGTCCAGTCCGATGTCGGCGAGCAGTGCGCGGGCGATGCGGGCCACCTCAGCGCACTGGGCCAGCCCGACGCCAGGGCCGGGGTCGAGGTCGAGCACGAGGCGGTCGGGGGTGCCGGGCGCACCGTCAGCCGCGAAGCGCCACTGCGGGACGTGCAGTTCGATCGCGGCGACCTGCGCGAGCCAGACGAGGGTCGGCACATCGTCGACCAGCGGATACTCCTTGGGGCCCTCCGAATGGCGGATCTCCCGACGCGCGATCCATTCGGGTGCCCCCGGCTCGAGCTGCTTCGTGAAGAAGGAGTCGGCGGGGTGATCCGCGGTCCCGACGCCCTCGACCCAGCGCTTGCGCGTGACCGGACGACCCTCGAGCAGCGGGAGCAGGTGCGGCGCGATCGCCGTGTAGTAGGCGATGATCTCGCCCTTGGTGGTGCCGGTCTCGGGATACACGACCTTGTCGAGGTTGGTGACGCGCAGTCGACGCCCGTCGATCTGCACGTTCTGCGCCTCCGGGACCATGACGCCAGCGTAGTCAAGCCTCTGGCCTCCACCGCTGCTGCTGGTGTTCACTGGTGCCATGAGAACGATCTGGAAGGGTGCGCTCACCTTCGGCCTCGTCAACGTGCCGGTCAAGGTGTACTCCGCCACGGAGGACCACGACGTGCCGCTGCATCAGGTGCACGAGAAGGACGGCGGCCGCATCCGCTACCAGCGCACCTGCGAGGTGTGCGGGGAGACCGTCGCCTACGCCGACATCGACCGCGCCTACGTCGAGGAGGGTCAGACCGTCGTTCTCACGAAGGAGGATCTCGCCGCGCTGCCGTCCGAGAAGAGCCGGGAGATCGACGTCGTCGAGTTCGTGCCCTCCGAGCAGGTCGACCTTCTGACGCTCGACAAGCCCTACTACCTGGAGCCCGACTCGACGTCGCCCAAGTCCTACGTGCTGCTGCGCAAGACGCTCGAGCAGACCGACCGCACCGCGATCGTGCGGTTCACGCTGCGACAGAAGACGCGGCTCGCCGCGCTCCGCGTTCGGGGCAAGGTGCTGGTGCTGCAGACGCTGCTGTGGGCCGACGAGGTGCGCGAAGCGGAGTTCCCGTCGCTGGATGAGGATGTGCGTATCTCGAAGAAGGAGCTCGAGCTCTCGGCATCCCTCGTCGACAGCTACTCGGCCGACTTCGACCCCGCCTCGTTCGTCGACGAGTACCAGCAGGAGCTGCGCACCCTGATCGACGCCAAGATCGAGGCCGGCGACACCTTCGACGTGTCGGAGACGTTCGGCGAGACCGAGGGTGACGCCAAGAGCGGAGAGGTCATCGACCTCATGGAAGCCCTGCGCGCGAGCGTCGCGCGGACGAAGGCCGCTCGGTCGGAACCCGCCGAGAAGACCAGCACGACGAAGAAGGCCCCGAGCAAGAAGAAGGCGGGCTGAGTCCTCAGCCCGCCTTCTGTCAGCTGACGCTGATCAGTGCTTCCCGTCGCCGTCGAGGTCGGGAGCCCGGTCGAAGACCTCGGCGTCGAGTGTGAGCTCCTGGGCTTCGACGGCGTCGGTCTCGCCGTGGCCGGCCTCGCGCTCCTTCTTCGCCTTGTGCCGCTCGGACAGGTAGTGCCAGAGCGTGACCAGCGCGGTGCCGCCGACGGCTGCGAGGAGGATCAGATCGATGTAGCTCTCGACGAACTCGGCGACCGGGGGGATGAAGCCGATCGCGTATCCGAACATCGTGAGACCGAAGCCCCAGAGGATCGCGCCGATGAGGTTGTAGAGGGTGTAGCGGCGCCACGGCATGTGACCGACGCCGGCCGCGACCGGTGCGAAGGTGCGCACGATCGGCACGAAGCGGGCGAGGATGACGGTGATGCCGCCGAACCGCTCGAAGAAGGCGTTGGTGCGCTCGACGTTCTTCTTGCTGAAGAGGCCTGATTCCTTGCGTTCGAAGACCGCAGGCCCGCCCTTGTGGCCGATCAGGTAGCCGACCTCACCGCCGACGAACGCCGACAGTCCGATGAGCAGCGCGACGATCCACACGTTGAGGCCGAAGACACCGTGCTCGGAGCCGGCGATCGGGTGCGACAGCAGTCCGGAGATCACCAGCAGTGTGTCGCCCGGCAGCAGGAACCCGACGAGAAGGCCCGTCTCGGCGAAGACGATGAAGCACACCACCAGCAGAGCCCACGGGCCGGCCGAGCCGATGATCGTGGCGGGGTCGAGCCAGGGGATGAGAGCGGCGTGATGCATGGATTTCCCGTCGTAGTGCGCTGCGCGGCGGTCACGTCGTCGGTCGCACGGCATGCGACTGATCGGTGCGGAAGGTGGGACTTGAACCCACACGCCCTGGGGCACAGGAACCTAAATCCTGCGTGTCTGCCAATTCCACCACTCCCGCGCGGTGGAATCAGTCTACTGATCGGGGCATCCGCTGATGCTGGGGATCCGCCCGCAGGTGCGCTGCTGTGGTTGTGGATAACTTAGACGGCCCGAGGCGGATCCTTGCAAGGATGCTCGGGTGATCCAGCCGACCGTCCTCGTCTCCGAACGCGTCCGGCAGCGCCTTCGCGCTGAGGGCACGGACCCCACTCTCGATGCGGAGACGGCGCACGGCATCGCGCTCGCCGAGGTGAGGCGGTACAACGACGCGGCGCTCGCCCGTGGCGGGACTCTGATCGACGACGAGCCGGGGTGCGTGCGCGACGTGCTCGCGGCGGCGGCTGTCGTCGTCGACGGCGCCACCGCCGCGTTCGACATCACCGAGATCACCATCCCGATCGCCGCCGGCTATCTCTACCTGTCGAGCCTGTTCGGTCTCGCGGTCACAGTGCCGAACGTGCCCACCCCGCGCGCGCTCCTGCGTCGGGATCTCCGCTGAGCGCAGCACATACAGAGAAGACCCCCGCCTAGCCTTCGGGCCGGGTGGGGGTTTTTCTGCGTGAGGGCGACGAGGTCAGGCGAGAACCGCTGGTCCGGCTAGGTAGGGCAAGAATCCATTTTCTCGAATCCGAACGAGTGACTCGGCGTTGGACCGAACTGGCTCGGATGCTTCGTTCTCCTTCCACCATCTCTGAACAGCGAGAACTACGTCGGCGCAGAACGTCTCGAGATCGAGGATGTAGGCATCATCCGCGATGCACTGATGCATGAGGGTCCGCTGGCCAGGAAGCATGAACAGGATTGCCTTGTATTGCTTCGATGCAGAGCGGCCCTGGTGCAGCATGCCGCACCGAAGTTCATATGCATCTGCAGCGCTGAACTCCTCGTACTTAGGTGCGATGTGCTCGGAGAACCATGCTTTGAACGCGTCTCCGGAAGCGCGACCGGTCCGCGATTCAAGGGCGCCGCAAATGTCGACGAGCGCGAGAGTTGCTTGCAATGCGACGGTGAAGAGCTCACGGCGTAGCGCGGCATCGATTTCCGTGATCATCCGGTCCATGTTGCGCACTCTACCGATAGCTCAGAGTCCGTACTCGCTGAGGTCTCCTAGCTCGCCCGGCGTGTAGTCAGGGATAGGACGCGCCGCGAGCCATTCCGCGGCTCGCGCGGACACATCGCGGATTGCATCAACTACTGCCGATATCGAGATGGATCGGTCAAGCGCGGTGTATTCGAGGGTTTCGTGATCGATGTGCCGCATCCAAATGATGTTCTCAGGCGGCACAGGCAGCGGGAACTCAGACCTCTTCGAGACGCTGATGTCGACGACGGCAGTGATCTTCTTCGGCCGGTCGTCGGGAGACCATGGCCCTTGATGGGTGCCCTCTTCACGGACGCTGCTGTCGAGGGTGATGTCGTCGAGGCGAGAGTCATAGTGCTCGATTGCGTTTCGAACTGCGCGCCCCTGCAGAATGGGGTCCGGCTTCACGATGGCGCGCAGCGAGGCCGCGCGATTGACTGCGAATGCGGTGCGTTCCGGCGTCCAGCTAGCGCTGGTGTCCGCCCAAAGTAGTTTCGAGATCTGCGCGGCTCCGGTCAAGATCATCTGAGAAGCCGCGAAGCACCCTACGCTCGAATCAGGGAGAGCCTGTAACGCATCGTCGAGGATGTGAACTGCCAACTCCACGAGGTTCCGCTGGTGCTGGATCTCATCGACGTACGCTCGAAGGTCGTCATCATGCATGACCTGAGGCTAACGGACGTCGTGGTCACTGATCGGTGGCGTTGAATGTTGCTTCAGTGATCCCTATTACGAGTCATCGGCGAGCACCACGGCATTGCCCCACACCCAGCAACGGAACGTCTGATCCTCGGCGCGGAACTCGATGCCGGCGGCGAGCGGGGTGGACCGCAGCAGGCTCGCATCAACGCGCACGGGGACGACACCGAAGCGCACCCATGCCCGCACACGCTTGGGTCGCGGGTAGATCGTCATCGGCTGCTCAGTCGCACCGATCTCGCGATCCGTGAGCGACTGCAATGGACCGACCTTCGCGGCGTCGAGGATCTCGCGCCACTGATCCCGTCGGTCGTACGCTGCCGAGAGGTGCGCGCCTGGGTTCCCCACGTATGCCGGATGTCCTTTCTCCGGCAGAGCCAACTCGTCAAGACTTCGCTATGTTCAACCTGTGAACACTGAAGAGCCCCCGGTGGATGATGCCCCGGAAGAAGAAGTTTCGGAAGAGCGAGAGCTGACGCCGGATGAGATCTTTCAGTTCCGCGTCACCTCCTTGCTGTCAACCTTCTCGCTTCGTCAGACGGAGATCCTTCGTCTCGTGAGCTTCATGGATGAGCGCGCCGCGGAGATTGACAACGCTGCGGCGCGTGCACGAGAGCTCGTCGAAGATCAGTTGGACGACGACCTCGATGAAGCTGGACTCGAGCGTCTCATTACACTGCTTGGTGACGAGATCAACAGCGATGAGACCGATGGCTTGACTGGTGAGGAGCGTCACGAAGCCTTCGTGCAGGCGCTCACTGAAGTTGGGGACGCACTCCCGGAGGGACACTACTCGACCTACGTCGACAACGTCCTTCGGGCGCTGCAGGCGCCGCCGTCCGGTAACTTTCTGCGCTCATCACTCCTCGTTACACTCGTCGGCGAACTCGAAATGGTCGTCAATCAGCTCGCGCGCACCGCAGTGGAACGAGTCCCTCAAACCATCGAGGAGAGCGGACGCACGTTCACCTGGGCTGAGATTTCTGCGCACGAGAGCATTGCGGACCTCAGGGACTCTCTCGTGGATCGAGCGATTGAGGATGTGTTCAGGGGGTCTCTTACCGACTGGATGGACTTCTTCGTCAAGAAGTTCAAGATCGACCCGATTGCTATTGCGGGGACATTCGAAGCGCAGGAAGCCGTGCAACGGCGCCATTGCGTCGTTCATAACGCCGGAACCATCTCGCAGATGTACCTGAACAAGCTCGAGTCATTCAAACCCAAAGGAGAGATCGGAGACTCGCTGGATGTTGACTCCAGCTACATCCGCGACGCGGCGGACACCATGTTCCTGGTTGTCTTCTCATTGGTCTGGTCCCTCTCGATGAAGCTATGCAGAAATGAGGAAGATCGCGACGACGTGTTCGGTGCTCTGTGCAACCGCACGTACTTCATGCTCCAAGAGCGCCGTTACGACCTACTGACGCGCCTCGGACAAGCTGCGCCGCTTGAGAAGCTTCCCGACCGCCTAGGGCTTGTCATGAAGGTCAATGTGTGGCTCGCGCATAAGCAACGAGGCACCTTCGATAGCGTCCGCGACGAGGTCGTGGCGTTCGATACTTCCGCACGAAGCCGAGACTTCCAACTTGCGAAGTATGCGCTGCTCGACGAGTTCGAGGACGCGTCCCGCGTAGCAGAATCGATGCTCAGGGATGAAGAGTTGAGCCGGGCGCACTATTTGACGTGGCCTTTACTTGCGGGGGTGCGAGAACACAAGCGCAAGACGCAAGAAGCGTCATCGGTTGCCGATGATTCTGACGACGCACTAGTCTCGGTATCAGACGCAGGTCAGGAAGGACTCGCCATGAGCACGCCAGATCTCTAAGACACAACGGCCCGGGGGATTCCCCGGGCCGTTTCACTTTCCGCTCAGGGGAGATTGTCGAGCAGGAGACGGTCAGTACCACACTGACGTGCGAACAGCTATGGCTCCTCATTGAACGTCACCGCGTTGCCCCATACCCAGCAACGGAACGTCTGTTCGCCAGCGCGGAACTCGATCCCAGCGGCGAGCGGTGTTGACCTGGCGAGCTTCGCGTCCACACGGATCGCTTCCGCACCGAAGTGCACCCAGGCGTGCACCGCACGGTACGGCTGCGGGTAGGTCGTCAAGGGTTGCTCCCGGAGTGCGACCTCCCGCTCCGACAGCGACTGGAGTGGACCTGACCGGGCTGCTCGGAGGATTGCCTGGTGGTGGGTGCGCATGTCGTAGTGAGCGGCTAGTCGCTTACTCGAACCCATGCCGGCACCCTTTCTCCGGCCTCAGGACAGGTTAGCAACATTCGAATCTATGTTCTATTCTCGAATCATGAGATCCGCGGCCGCCCACCCACCTGCCACCATATGGATGGTCGACGACATCCCCTCCAGGATGATGTTCGCCGGACGCCGCTGGCGCGTCACTGATACGCCGACACGACTGAGGGACGCGGTGTGGGCGGTGCCGCTGGAATCGGGCCAGGAAAGCCGTGGACTCTATGGGTGGCCCTCCAGGGCACCGACGACGTTGGACAGTCTCTGGTTTTCGACGTCTTCAAGGGGGAGGACGGGTGGCACGTCCACCGAAGTTACGAGTAGCCGCCGCAGGTGACCTGCGAACTAGAGTTGGGGACGTCCATAGTCGGCTCACGGGCGACGAACGTGCCGGGAAGCTGCACCTCACGAGATGGATCCTTCACCTTCAGGCCGTTCACCGCTCGATGAGCATGCAGGCCGCGGTCGAGCCCAGGACTGGTCGCGAGACGACGGACGGTGCAGGTGCGAACGCCTCGCTCCACGGACTGCTGTCGAAGGTGATGACGGAGAGGTCTTCGGGCACCCGCAGGCCAGCTTTCCGGGGCGCTGAGAGGGCTGACAGTGCAACGAGGCTGTCTGTGGCGAGGATCGCGGTCGGAGGATTGTTCGCGAACCGTGACGCTGCCTTGTCCGTGGCCGGCAGTGTCCAACCGCCGATCCAGAAATCTGAGGAACTTGGGGGGATGCCGACCGCCCTCAGCGCCGCGCGCACTCCACCGAAACGCTCGGACATCGACGAGATGTATGGAACGTCGTCGCTCGGTCTGCGCGTCGCGGTCCGCGACCGTGCCACCCATCCGTCGGATGAGGTCATCGCCGGGCAGGTGCACACACGTGGGGTGGGTGACCACCATTCGCGCGTCCGATTCTCGGCAGGTACTGGGCGTTCGCCGAGCCTGATCCCCATCGTTCGTGGTCGTGACGCGAGTGCTCGCCGGAACTCGTGCTGTCAGTAAGCTGGCGGCGGAGTCCCAGAGGAAGGGCATGACCCATGACGAGAGTGCTGCTCGGCCCCGCGACGACCCGATCCGAACTCCGTGACGCCCACACGCGCCTCGCTGAAGGTGACGGCGAGTCGGCGACGCTCGTGTTGGACGACGGGCTTCACTCGACCACCCCCGGGCAGTTCAGCGCCTGGATGCAGATGGTGTTCACGTGGGGGCAGGACGTCATCGGGCGCAACCTCGAACTCACGGCCGCAACTGTCGAACGCTTCCAGACTCGTACCTCGCTGAGTGACGTCGAGGTCTTCGCGGCGATACTCGCCGAGTCCATCACGAGTGGCGGGACGGATGTCACATCCGACGTGCAGGAGGCCGCGCGAGAGGTCCTGGTTCAGCGGGACGCGCTCACTAAGCACGATGGCGACGGTGAGGGTGCGATGTCATCGTTGCTGCTCGCCGCGCACACGTTCTCGAACCAGACCAGCCCCGACCTCCACGCGCGATGGGAGGGGAAGCTCGGGATCGAGGAGAGCGCTCGCACCCTCTACCACGACATCTGGCCGTCGGGAATGCCGGTGCGTAAGCCGCTCCTCGAGTTCGGGGAGGTCACCGTTCGCGCCGGCGAGCACGCGTACGTGACCCGACGGGCGGGGGCGGACGGGCAGTTCGCGACGCTCGCCGCTCGCGCACCACAGATCCGTGGGCTCGCGCTGGAACTCGCGACCACGGTGCGGCAGCAGCCGAAGCCTGTCCGAGAGGAAGTCGGCGAGCTGCTGTTCGAGCTGGTGCAGAACACGGAGTGGCATGCGGTCGAGCAGTCCGGTGGGCGTACCGGCGCGAACTGCAGGGCCCTGTCGTTCCGTGAGTACACGTTCGACGCCGATGACCTGGATGCGGCACGCCTGTATGACCCGCCGTTCGCGACCTACGCGCGAAGCATCCTTGACAAGGTCCGAGAAGAACGCGGCCACCCTGAGGTGCACCAGGTGACTCTGGGAACCATAACCATCGTGGACAGTGGGGTCGGGCTTGCACGGTCCGTGGCCGCGGCCCTCGGGGAGGAGGACCGCCTCACGAGGAACACCGAGATCAGCTACCTCATCAGGGCGCTCAGCAAGCATCTCCGCCGTCGCCGTTTCGAGCTCGGGAACATCGGCTTGGCGCGCGTCCAACTGCTGCTCACGAACCTCAGCGGGTACATGACGGTACACACCGGCTCGGTGGACATCCTCCGCAACTTCGTCTCGAAGCCTTTCGACACCATCGACCCCTCCAAGCCGCATGCTCCGGCCCCCGCGCTCATGATGGAGTGGATCCCGGAAGACCCCGACGAGTTCATCGCGGGACCGCGCCTGGGCACAGCCATCACCGTCGCCTACCCGGTCGAATTCGGCGGTGACCAGTGAGAGTCCGAGAGTCGTTCGTCGACGAAAGCCGCTACATCTTCACTGCGGACTTCGTGGATGACGACGGCCTTCCTGCGTACGCAGCCGTGCACTGGACCGGCACCGCCTTCAACCCCGATGAGAGCTTCCTGGTCCCGCTCCGGGAGTACCTCGACGTGCACCACGAGGCGACCGAAGTGTGGTTCCTGTTCCCCGCGGACCTGCGGCCGCTCATCGAGACGTTGAAGAGCTCAAAGCGCTTCGAGATCCTCACTGTCACCGGGCCGCCGCGGTTTTTCGCCGTCGACGTCCACGGCTACCTCACAGAGCAGTGGGTAGCGCTGCCGAGCATCGACCGTCACATCGACGACGTGCTGCAAAGCGGTCTGCGTCAGCTGTTCCGTGATTCCGAGTCGCTGGCGCTCTCCGCGGCAGGGTTCCACTTCGCGCACCCGAGCGGCAAGCACTCCGAGTACTTCATCCGCGCATCGCAGGCGGTGTCGCGCAGGCATCACAGCTACTTCGTCGCCATGACGCTCCTGCGACGCATCCCGATCCGAGACGAACTACACGGTGATGGAACGATCTGGGTGGACACGGCCTCGATCTCCTCGCTCGGCTACGCGTACGCCGACCTCCTGCGTCGGGGAGGCATCACAACGTCCCTGCAGGTGGAGTCGTTCGGCGGACACGACGGTGTGGACCGGACATTGAAGCCGGGACCGGCGGACATCGTGTTCGTCTCCGGATCGACGTCCGGGACGCTCAGCGACAGGATCATCAAGACCAAAGGCGTCGCTGAGGACCAGATCGTCACGCTGTTCTACCTGGCTGAAGCTCCCTGGGACGAAGCCAAGGGTCTCCTGCTGTGCAACTTGACCAGCCCCGAGCCCGTGCTCTCGTTCTCCGTGCGGGAGTCGCGCCTTGACCCCTACGACTCGTTCGACGCGAGCGACTGTTCGCTCTGCAACAACGGTCGAGGTGTGGTGGTGCTGGAAGGGGACTCGTTCTTCCCCGCGGCGACGCAGATGGAACTTCGCATGCCCATCATCACAGACCGGCCTCATCGCGGAATCACAGGACCTGACCGCCCGAAATCTCCGCTTGAATTCGATGGTCAGGACTTCTTCCTCGACCTTGCGGGCGCCGGGGCGTTGAAAGCCGACAAGTCCCCGCATGGAGTGTCCACGAAGTTAGGGCACCTGCTCGCTCCCGCGAGCACGACCCCTGCGGCGCGGCGCATTCTCGCGAAGGCGAAGTCGCGGGTGGGCCGCGGTCCCGTCGCCATCCTCTCCCTCAACGACAAGCAGTCCGTCGCGCTCGGCCGGTTCCTTAGCCACCACTTCTTCGGCTCCAAGGTCACGGACGACAAGACTCGTGCGTGGCGGGAATGGCGCAAGCCGGGTCTGGACCGGCTGGAAGACGCGAATGGTGGAACGGTCCTCATCGTCGCGGCCGTCATCGCGTCTGGCCGCAGCCTCACCGACCTCAGCCGCGAGTTGCGCGTGCATGCCGGGAAGTTCCACCCGGAGTACCTCATCGCGGCCGCGCACCCTGAGTCGTCGTCCACCTGGGACATCCTCAAGCGCGGCCTCGAACGTGTGACCAGCGCTAAGCAGACGCAGGTCACCGTGGCCTGGAAGATTCCACGGCAGCCGCGGTCACCGGGCACGGGCAGCCCGTGGATCCGGGAACGCGCAACGCTGAACATCGTTCACGGGTGGCTCGCCGACCGCTCCGCCAAGGATGCGGCGAACGCGAAGTTCGACTCTCGGTTGACCGCGTTGAACGCACCCCACGACAAATCCCTGTTCGTCGGCGCGCTGGACGCCAGGCCGATCCCGGACCTCAACAAGGGCTTCGCTCTATGGCCGAAGGCGTGGGAGGACCTGCCTGGGAGTCCCTGCCCGACGCACCCGGAGATCTACGCGACTGTCGCGCACCTGATGTACGAGTCCCGACACCGGAACGCGCAGTTGGAGAAGCGGTCCCTCACCGTCAGACGCCACGGCTACGCGCTACACCCGTCCATGTTCGACCGGTTCAACGATCCCGTCATCCAGGCGGCCATCCTCCGTGCGGCGGAGCCGGGCGAGCTCCACTACAGCTCGGACCTCCATGCGTCCGCGGCGGTTGCTAACCTGCTGCTGTTCGTGCTGAAGAACGTCCACAACGAGGCCGGCGCCGCCGCCTACGAGTTCCTCCTCGCTCTCAGCCAGGGGATGAGCGACGACCAGGCTCATGGGCTGCGGATTCATGACGAGTGTCTGGAGGACCTGCTCCGTGAAGTGACGAAGAAGTACGGGGACGACTTCGAGAAGCTTCAAGCCACGGCACCGCAGGTTCGCGCGCTCTTGCTGTTCGTTCAGGCTCGCGGTAAGAACTGAGGCGAGGGCTGTCGGAGCGCTCTGGTGCTCGGCGACGAGCTCGAATCCACCTCGAACTCGACCGCCACAGCCCGACATCGGCACGAGACCTGAACAGAGCCGGGCGCCTACCTCGCACCGCCTGGCGGACTACGCCGTTGCGATGGCCCCGACGAGCTGAAGGATGGCGCCGACCGCCGCAAGACTAAGACCACCAGCCGCGAGGCGCGTGTCGGCTCGAGCCTCCGCCTTCCGGCTGCTCTCTTCGCGGACGCGCTCCGCCCGCACCTCACTGCGCAGTTGACGCACAGACTCCTTGCGCTCGTTTGCCTCGGTTGTGAGTCTCTGGTCGAACGCGGCGAGAACCTGGTGCACCCGTGAGAGCTTGTCGTCGACGGTCTCGTTCGGGTTGATGACGTACGCGTAGGCGGTTCCCGTGAGCGCGGAGAGCGTTGCGGATACAGCTCCGGCGGATTGGCTCTTCCGGCGAAGTGGCACGAACGGATGTCCCTCGGCGACGCCGCGCCAGGTGAGCAGAAGACCGTACGCGGCCAGCGCGAGACCGATGATCTCCACACCGCCGCCGATGAGTGTCCACGTCATGGGCTGAGTGTAAGGGCCGGACGATAGCCATTGGCGGAGACGCACGAACAGCGACCCGCCGACCACCTGGTTCGCGTCAGTGAGGCGCTGGCGTCAACGCTCGGAGCGAGAGTACACCCGCGGCGCTGGTGCGCCGTTGGTCACGCATCTGATCCGCGGACACTAGGCCGTCGCCCGAGGTCACGGTTCTCACCGGCCGCTGCGCAACATCTCGTACCAGTCACGAGCGAAGTCGTCGAGTTCCTCTCCGAGCTCATCCAGAAGAGTGTCGACGTGTGCTTCTAGCGTATCGGCGCTGATGACGTTCAAGATGTTGCCGGTCCCGTTCAGCCAGATCGTGAGTTCGGCATGGGGGAGAGCACCCAGCCCACGTCCTTGGCTCGGCCCCGGCGTTGCCGTCCACTCGTCTTCGTCGATCTCGGATTCGTCGAGGTGGACGACCGCGTTCCGGAGTTCTCGAAGGTAGGGCATTCGCTCAGGGGCGGGCCGTCCGCGGGCGAGATAGAGCTTGGTGAGCCAAACTTCGAACTGTGACGCCGTGATGACCAGGAGGCACTCTGCGGTCCAGGCTTCGCCAAACGCGGTTTGCACGTCGTTCCAGGTCAAGTGGTCTACGTCCATGCGTTCATGGGCTTCGTCGAGTGACCGGAATCGACGGCGAAGTGCCCGGGCATCACGCAACGCATTCACCGTTCGCTCAGCCCAGCTCCGCGCGAGGAACAGAGGGACATCGTCATCGGCGGAGTCGAACGACTGGAGGGGCTCGGTCATACGTTGAGAGTAGTTCGAGGCGAGCACGCCGGGCTCTCGCGCAAGATCATCAGAGGTTGGCGGCAATCGTCTGAATGACCACCATCGCAAGCAGTGCTCCGAGGTAGACGCAGAAGGAGATCAACGCGATCTTGAAGGAGCGGTACTTCGCCGCCGCGATGCGTGCCAGCGACGCAGCCTGTTCCCACGCCTCGGCACGGATGTCTGCGGCGGAGAGCTTCTCAGGTGGAAGGTGCTGTGCCGCGACGTTCGCCAGGCTCGGCCAGGCGAACCGGTTCATCAGACTGTTCCCCAGCGAGGTTCTGGGCAGTAGTGCGTTCCCGATCCGGTAGCCCGTGAGCAGCGCGGCCGTCACGAGGATCACGGCAGCCGCGACCCACAGACCGAAGGCGAACGGAGCGATGAAGACCGTGGGGAGTGCCTCCAGAAGGCGTGGCACGGCGAATGTGAGGCTCAGGCCGAAGGACCCGGCGAGAATAGTCGACTTGGTGTCTGCGTTCTTGATCCAACCTCCGGTCTCCTGGATCGCGAGCTTGATCTGCTCCCAGTCCGCAGGCGTCACGGAAGGTTCCGGCTTACGAGGCATGCGCGTGTGTTCCGTCAGCGGGCCACCGCCGGCTCATGCGCCATTCGGTGTAGGCGGCGAGCCAGTGGGCACCCCACGCGATAGCGGTCGCGGCGTCGTGCTCGTCGGGGTGCCACTCGTCGACGTCGGCGACGCAGAGGTTGCCGCTGTCGTAGAGGTGCTCGGAGCGCACCCAGCGTCCGGACGAAAACGCTCCGAGCTTCGGTCCGATCACGCGCAGCATGGGGAGGGAACGATCTGCTCGCAGCTCCACTTCCAGAGTGAAGGTCCCTCGCCCCGTGTTGATCTTGCCCGTCCAGCGCGGGCCGAAACCGGACGCTGCCTCGGTATAGATGAAGCCAGGAAAAGCCCGATGCACAGCATCGAGGTGTCGACCGAGTTCAGCGGGATCATCCCACCACAGGTCGTTGGCTGCTGCTTCGGGACGGTCTTCGCCCCCATGGAACGTGTGGGTGGCGACCGGGGTGACCGGCCCGAAGGTTTCGTGCACGGCCGCGCCGGCCGAGGTGATGCTGACGCCGCTGAAGACGATCTGGCCGTCGACGGTGACGTAGCGGGGGATGTCCACTCCGTGGTGGCTCAGAAGCGATGCAATCGACATGACGTTCCTCTCAGCCAATGCTCACGGCGGAGACAGGGCGTCCAGCGAGCTCTTCGATAAGGGACTCGGAGTGTGTCAGGGTTCCGCGCCAGCGGTAGTCGTGGAAGTGGTAGCGCTCGGTGTGGTGGTCTCGGGTGTAGGTCTTCGGCGGGTACACCTTGGTGAACGGCGAGGCGCCCGGGAACAGGTTGGCCAGGTTCTCGCCCGTCACGATCTCCCAGGACTTCGCCTGCTTCTCGCACTTGGCCGCGAAGTTCGCTGCGAAGCCCACAGGGTTGATCTCGCTGTGTCCCGGTGAACCTGTGCGGACGAACGTGATGTCGCCGAAGTCGAGTCCGGCACGAGCCTGCACGGGGCGGATGCCGCGCTGCTCAAGCCTCGGATTCACGTTCTTGTCGATGGCGTTGAGGGCGAAGGCGCCGGCGGCGAGACCGAACGAGGCGCCCACTCGGGGATCGCCCGGACCGAAGCCAGCGAACAGGCCATCTCCTCGCAGCCCCAGCGGATACCCACCGTGACGAAGAACGGTCTCGATGAATCCCGCGAGAATCGCGTGAGCGAGGTCTGCGACCTGATCCTGAGGGTCCCAGAAGGAGCGGCCCGTGAAGTCGCGAAGGTCGATGAACATCGCTGTCATCTGAACGGTCCGCTTCTGTCCGATGTCCAGTCCCTCGAACTCGGGGTGCCCCAGCGCGACGGCGTCGCGTTCCTCCCTAGCCTCGTGAGCGAAGACCTGCCCCTCCGACACGCGTCGGCGGCGCTCGTACTGTCCGAGGACGGTGTCCCCGAACCGATCTGCTGTGTAGTGCATCTGTTTCCCCAAACTGGATTGCGTCGGCGTGTCCCCCACGCTCTACTTCAAGTGTAGCGCATGCTTCACCCCAAGGGTGAAGGCGTGTATACGACATGACGATTTGGGGGTACTATGGGCTATGACATCCAGTGGGGGGCATGGTGCGTATCGAGTTCGAGGACGATCTGGTGTGCGCGTTCTGCGAACAGCACGTCGGCATCGTCTTCCCATGGCCCTCGACGCTTCGACGTCCTCTGATGACGCGGATGCAGAGCCTTGATGCGGCAGTCGACGAGCGGGACATTCTCGCTCTGAGTTCACTGGACTACGCGCCCGACAGCGCGACCAGCGGCACCATCCGTATCGACACGGCGTATCGGCTGGGCATCGAGTTTCTGCCCGGCCGTCCAGCGGTTGTGTCGATCCTTGGCCTCGCGCCAGCACCAGCAACAGGAGACCGTAATGAATGAGTTCCGCGCCGACGACGTTCAGCCAGCGGGGGATCATCTGCTTGAAGAGTTGACCGCGAGAGGGTGGACGCAGGCCGAGTTCGCCGGCATCCTTGGCCGCCCAGTGCAGTTCCTCTCGGAGATCATCAATGGGAAGAAAGAGATCACGAGGGAGTCCGCCGCCCAGATCGGGGCCGCGCTTGGAACGTCGGCGGAGTACTGGCTCAACTGGCAGGACCGGTATCACTTGGCTCTTCAAGCCGCTGACACCGAGGCTGTGGCGAGACTGGCTGCCGTGCGCCGGCGTGTTCACCTCAGGGAGTCGTTTCCCGTTTCGGTTCTCGCCGGGCGGGGGCTCATTCACGCAAGCGATCCGGAACAACAAGAGCGCGACATTCTTCGGCTCTACCGGATTTCCTCGTTGGACAAGCGCGAAATGTTCGAGCTGGCAGCTCGGCGCTCAAATGTCGCTGAACCGATGACGCAATTGCAAGAAGCTTGGTTCGTATGCGTCCGGGATAAAGCGGATCGCATCAATGTCGGCGGCTATCGCGCACGTCGCTTTGGTGAATTGGTGCAAACTCTTCCGCAGCGGATCAAGTCGGAGGACGACTTTGAGTGGTTGCCTGAGGCATTCGCTGAAGTCGGAGTCAAGCTAGTCCACATCGACACATTCCCGACGAGCAAGCTCGATGGGTGCGCTTTCGTCGTAGACGGCACACCGGTAATCGGACTCACCGGTCGTGGCAAACGACTCGACAAAGTCTTCTTCACCTTGCTGCACGAAGCAGCGCACATTCTTCTCGACCACGTCGGGTCGAGGCCGATTGTCGATGAAGTGGATGCAGATCACGATCCCCACCGACTGATTGAAGATGAGGCCGACAAACTTGCCGGAGAGTGGCTTTTCGGCGAGGGACTCCCGGTTGCACCGGCCAAGATCAGTGAAGCCTGGGTTGAATCTGTGGCGAAGTCCGCCGGAGTCCATCCACTCCTTGTCGTCGGGCGGTTACAGCATGACGAGGTCCTGAGCTGGCGAACCTCTCTGGTCAAGGGCGCTCCGACGGTCACGCGCCAGCTGGAGCACTGGGGCTGAAGCGCCTGCGGTCAGTTCCGCCTGACGTGGGAGACAAAGGCTAGCCGTCTTGCCCGAGGTTGCCGCGGATCTATGATGTAGCTGCACGTTACAGCCACGAAGCCCCTAGAGAAGGGTTGGGTGCTGGTCACGCTGATGACGTGACCTGCACCCTTGTCAGTCTCAAGTAAGCGAGGAACGCGCTGGGGTGGCAACATTTCTTTCGCGCGACCCTAGGGTGGAGAGATGTCGATGTTCCGATCCAAGAAGCCGCAAGCACCGGAGCCCGTATCGGTAGAAGTGCCTAAGAAGGGAGTGCGAGTCGCGGAAGTGTTCACGCCTTCGGTTCCCGCAGGCCGCGGTTTCGTCGGTCGAGAGGTCGAGATGAAAGACCTACGTACCAAAGGACTGAGAGTCCCCGGAACTCAGATAGTTGTCTGGGGTGAGTCAGGGGCCGGAAAGTCATCTCTCATCAACAAGGCACTCCTAGATGAGGGCCTCACGGCGGTCAAGACATCGTGCACGCCGGACTCGACGTATTCGGAGATTCTGGCCTCTGCGTTCGCGGGTACGGGTGCTTTCTACGTTGCAGAGAGCACCGAGGGTACTGAGGGGAGCGTTGCCCTCGCGAGCACCTTTGGTAGCGAACTGATCGGAGCGAAGGTCGAGGTCACTGGGACGGCGAGTGTGGCTTCAGGCGTAACTCGCCAGCCGATTACGGCACCGCAGCTGAGCCCGCAGCGCCTAGTAGCAGAGTTGGGTGCTCGAGATCTCTCCTGGGTGATCGAAGACTTTCACAAGGTTGCCGAGACCGAGCGCACCAAGTTAGCTCACGCGCTCAAGGTCTTTGCCGATGAAGGCGCTCGCTACGAGTCCACCCGCGTGATTGTGCTGGGAGTCTCAGAGTCCGTTGACGAACTCGTCGCTGGGGCGACAAATGTTGGAAGCCGGTTGGTCGACATTCAGGTTCCCCCGCTCGGACACGACGAACTCGGCAAGATCCTCGACGTCGGAGGCAGACTCCTCAATCTTGATTTCTCGACCATTCGAAGCGAACTGCTTGACACTGCGGTCGGCACGGCAAGTATCACCCACGCGCTTGCGCTCGCCTGTTGTGATGAACGCGAGGTGACCAGAACCGTCGACGAAACCACTGTCTTCTCCAAGAAGGACTTCGTTGCGGCGGCACAGGGATACGTTCGAACCCGGTCGGGCACCGTTCGTGCGCGCTTCCGTAGCGCGTTGAAGGTGCATCGCAAACGCACCTACGACAACACCGAGATCATCCTTCGCGCGCTGACTCAGTTGCCAGAAAGCGGCGGAACAGTGGGTGAGATTCTCGCCATCATCAGGCGGGAGCATAAGGATTACCCGTCGTCGAATGCGACCCACTACCTTCGCGAACTCCAAGAGGAGCGACGGGGCGCGCTGATTCGCAAGACCGCGTCGGGCGAGTTCAGGTTCGACGAGCCTCTGCAGCACGCTTACGCCAAGTCATACTTTGGCTTGGCTTCCTCGTCCCATCCCGCGAAGGAGCAGCTCGCCACAAGCGCCTGGCAAGACGCACTCGATGCGCTTGTCGTGAACTGGGCGAGCATCGCTGCCGACCTTGCAGCCGACCATGACTCCCTTGTCGACGCCGAGGATGAGCCCACCGACTAAACTCACGCCACGGACCGGTGGCCGGAGCGTCAGCCTTGCGGGAACTGAACCTACTCACACTGATGACCGCCGGTCTGGTGGTTCTCATCTGGGCGGTCGCCGGGCCGGCATTGAGCGCGCTTTTCGAACAGGCCATTCAGAGGGTGTCGGGGATCTGAGGTGGTCCGGGTGGCCGTCGCCCCGCGCCGCACCGGGGATGACAGGGGCTCGAGTCCCGTCGAGTTCGTGCTGGTGGGCACACTTCTCACCGCGCTGACGCTCGCTGTGCTGCAGCTGGCGCTCGCCGTGTACGTCCGCAACGTGGTGCACGACGCGGCGGTCGAAGGCGCCTACTACGCCGCCCTCGCCGATACGACCCTGGAGGACGGTGCGCAACGCGCACGCGACGGCATCGCCCGAGCGGTCGGCGATGGATACGCCGGTGAGGTGACCGTCGAGCGTTCCACCGCGCACGGGTACCCGACGGTCGATCTGCGGATCCGTACGACCCTGCCCGTCATCGGTCTCCTCGGCATCCCGCTGGCTCTGGAGGTGGAATCCCATGCGCCGGAGGAGTCGTTCGATGAGCGATGACGACGCGCCTGGAATCGACACGCCTGAGTCGGACGACGCTGCGGTGAGCTCAGACGGCCAGGCGGCCGCGCACGCGCTACTCGAAGGCGTACCGACCGTCTGCAGCCAGCACATCCGTTGGACAACACCGCTAATCCTCGGACTCGGCATCGCCTCGCCCATACGACGACCGGGCGTGATGAACATCACGTTAGACGGTTCAGACATTGCGGATTTCGCATCGTTGGTTGAAAAATCAGCGGGCTGTGCCGGGTAGGAAAATTGTCGCGAATCGCACACCACGCCTATATCGATATTCCAAGATGAAGCGGCGGGCATAGCGATTAAGGTCACAAGGTTCGTCTTTGATCGGCAAACCTTGGTTTGGCACCAAAAAGCCATCCTCCCTTAGTTAGGAAACGAAAAATGCATGTAAACACGTCGCGCCGCAGTGTGAAACTGAAGATCGGTGCCGCTGTCGCGGTGATCGTTGGTCAGCTGCTCATGGCTGTACCGGCGAACGCTGCACCCTCAACTGAGTCGTCATCTGACTCGCCCTTCGAGTCGGCGCAGGAAGCTCTCGGACTTTCGTCGGACGACGCCGCGAAGATGACGACTGGCGTCTCGGCCACTGCGACCGAAAGTGAAGCCGTGGTCGCTCTTGGCGACTTCGAGGTAAAGGTGACCGCGCCTGAAGGCAACGACTCCGCGACGACTATCTTGCCTGACGGGGTTCGAGTCATGAGCTTGCTCGATGAGGGTGAATCCTCCGCGAGCTTCACGGTCGACCTTCCGAAAGGAGCAACTCTGACTCCGAACGGTGGCGGCTTCGATGTTGTCGTCGACGCAGGCGGCACACGTATTTCCCTCGGGCAGATAGAAGCGCCGTGGGCAGTTGACGCCAACGGAACCAAGCTCTCTACGTCCTACACCCTGGCGGGCGACACGCTGACTCAGAGCGTGAACACAGAGGGAGCGGCATACCCGATCGTGGCTGACCCTGCAGTCACCGTAGGCGTCGGAGCGGACGGCCCGGGCGTGTACTGGAACATGACCGGCGCACAGGCCAAGGCGATCTCGGCTGCGTCTGCGTCAGCTGTTGCGCTAGCGCTTGCTGGTGGTTGCGCGGGAGCGAGTAAAGTTCCCAAGATCGGTGGCATGCTTTCAGCGCTCTGTGGATTCGTTGGGGCTCCCACGCTGTCCTCAGTCTTCGGTGATATCAAGAAGATTCTCACCAACAGCAAGATCGAAAGCAACGCCTGCTACCAGCTACGCATTCCGCTGGGATCCGGCCTCCACAAGACAGGCAAGGCGAACTGTGCGTAGTGCAACCATTCTTCGTGCCTGGGTGCCCGGAATTTTGATTGTCGCTTCGGTCGTACTCGCGCTGGTTACGCCCATTGATCCGTGGATCATCGGCGCGTGCACGGGGGTACTCATCGTGATCGTTCTCGTCTCGGACTGGGCACTTCGAAGAGGGAAGCGCCCCCGCGATCCGGCGGGCGTTCCCAGACGCTAGTACCGGACGTGCGGCTCCTCGCCCGCCTTTCAGGGGAGGGGCCGCATGACGGGAGTGCCTATCAGGGGAACGCGTGCGCCTGGAGCCGGACGGCGCTGCGGTGAGCTCAGCCAGCCAGGCGATCGCGCAGGCGGAGCACGCGCTGCTCGAAACCGTGCGGAACGTCGGCCGGCAGTGCGTCCAGCGCCCACCAGCGCACATCCTCGGACTCGTCGCTCAGCCGGAGCGGCGCGCCATCTGGCACCACGACGGCGACACCGATGTCGAGATGCGAGGCGCAACGACCGAACGCCGACGACAGCGCGTGGTGGTCGAGGTCGTAGACGAACCGATCGCCGAGCGAAGCAGGGGCGGCCCCCGTCTCCTCCCGCAGCTCGCGCAGCGCGGCGTGCGTGATCGATGCGTCATCTCGCTCGAGATGACCGCCTGGTTGCACCCAGAAACGCCCCTTGCCGTGGAACACGAGCAGCGTGCGCGTGAGCGTCGGGTCGAAGGCGAACGCGGAGGCCGTCGCGTGACGCGGGCCATCGTTGCGCGACACCGGCCCGTCATCGTCGGCGAAGAACGTTGCGAAGTCCTCTCGGGCAGCGCGCTCCCGCTCGGACGACACGGCTGCGCCGTCCACCAGGCGACGCACGTCGGCACCCAGCACGCTCACGAGCGCTCCTCCTTCGCGCGCGGCACGAATCGGGGGATCCAGCGGATGAACCCACCGGCGCCGACCAGTCCGATCACGCCGACGACGGCAGCCGCGATCGGCAGCGAGGCGAGCGCGGTGACCGCCGAGACCATGAGAGGCGCGACCGCGCCTCCGGCATCCGTCAGAGTGCGCCACGACCCGAGGAACGCGGCCGGCTCGCTCTTCGGTGCGACATCGGCCCCGAGGGTCAGCAGAATGCCGCTGGAGAGCCCGTTGCCCACCCCGAGCACCGCGGCGAACATGCCGAACCACAGCACGGACGAGTCGAGATCGTGAGTCAGCGACAGCGCGAGGAACCCCGAGCCCATCAACACCATCGCGGGCATGGCCGCCCACAGCCTGCCGAAGCGGTCCATCACCTGGCCGCTCGCGTAGAAGAGGGCGAAGTCGATGGCGCCCGAGATGCCGACGACCAGCGCGATGGTCGAGGCGTCGAGTCCGAGGGAGAGACCCCACAGCGGCAGCACGACCTGTCGTGCGGACCGGACGGCCGACAGCGACGCCGCCGCGAGTCCGAGACGCCCGAGCACACTGCGCTGCTGCCACATCGTGCGGAAGATCCCCGCCCGCTCCGCCGTGGGGATCGCTCCGCTCACAGCCTCGCCGGAGTCCGTCGCGAGGGGAGCTGTGCGCAGGGCGGTCGTCACCGGGATCGTCTTCTCGGGATCCGGGCCGAGCAGCACGAGCAGCACCATGACGACGAGACACCCGAGGAAGAACCAGATCGCGGCGGACTCGGCACCGAACAGCTGCAGCAGCCCGGCCGCGACGAACGGGCCGATGAAGACGCCGAGACGGAAGCTCCCGCCCAGCAGCGAGAGCGCACGCGCGCGGAAGGCGATCGGTACGCGGGTCGTCATGAACGCGTGCCGTGCGAGGCCGAACGCCGCGGCGCAGAAGCCGAGAAGGAAGACGGATGCCGCCAGCACGCCGAGCGAGGGAGCGAAGACCATGCCCACGCCCGAGCCGATCGCGATCACTCCCGCGATGACCATGGTCAACCGCTCTCCGATGCGCGACACCGCCCATCCTGCAGGCAGATTGCCGCACAGCTGTCCCACCACGAGCGCCGAGGCGACCAGCGCGGCGAACGCGACATCCGCCCCCATGCGCGAGGCGATCACGGGGATCAGCGGGATCACCGCCCCCTCACCGAGGGAGAAGAGCACCGTGGGGAGGTACACCATCGGCCCGAATCGTCTCAGAACCGTCGATGCGCTGCTCACTCGTTTCACGCTACTCCCGTTCGACGCCGTCCCCGCCTGCGCAGGCGGCACGTTAGGCTGGTCCCGACATGCTCGAACTCGATCTCTCCGCCGACATCCAGGCCCTGCGACTCACCTACGGTGACATTCGCGAGGTCCTCGACGTCGAGGCCATCCGCTCCGACATCGCCCGCCTCAGTGAGGAGGCCGGTGCGCCGGACCTCTGGGACGACCCCGAACGCGCACAGAAGGTGACCAGTGCGCTGAGCCACCGGCAGTCCGCGCTCGCCAGGGTCGAGGGGATCGGCCAGCGGCTCGACGACCTCGAGGTGCTGGTCGGACTCGCGAACGAGATGGGCGACGAGGAGTCGGCCGTCGAGGCGCGCGTCGAGCTCAGCGCTCTCACCGAGATGATCAACCAGCTCGAGGTCCAGACGCTCATGGACGGCGAGTACGACGAGCGATCGGCGATCATCACGATCCGCTCCGGCGCCGGCGGCGATGACGCCACCGACTTCGCCGAGATGCTCATGCGCATGTACCTGCGCTGGGCCGAGCGCCACAAGTACCCCGTCAAGGTCATGGACACCTCGTACGCCGAGGGCGCGGGCATCAAGTCGGCGACGTTCGAGATCGACGCGCCGTACGCGTTCGGCACGGTGTCGGTCGAGGCTGGCACGCACCGTCTCGCGCGCATCAGCCCCTTCGGCTCCGCCGACAAGCGGCAGACGTCGTTCGCGGCGGTCGAGGTCATCCCCCTCATGGAAGAGGCGACCGAGGTCGACATCCCCGAGAGCGACATCCGCGTCGACGTGTTCCGCTCATCGGGCCCCGGTGGTCAGTCCGTCAACACCACCGACTCCGCTGTGCGACTCACGCACCTTCCGACCGGCATCGTCGTCTCGATGCAGAACGAGAAGTCGCAGATCCAGAACCGTGCGGCCGCGATGCGCGTGCTCCAGACGAGGCTCCTGCTGCAGCAGAAGGAGCAGGAGGCTGCGAAGAAGAAGGAACTCGCCGGCACCATCACGGCCAGCTGGGGCGACCAGATGCGTTCGTACTTCCTCTACGGCCAGCAGCTCGTCAAGGATCTGCGCACCGGACACGAGTCGGGCAACCCCGCCGCCGTGTTCGACGGCGACCTCGACGGGTTCATCTCGGCCGGGATCCGCTGGCGCAAGCGCAAGGACGACGACTGACCACTCCCGGCGACGAGGACTGACCTCGTCCGGCACGGAGTCCCGCATACACGAGACGCCCGGCGATCACGATGATCGCCGGGCGTCGTCGTATGTCGGTCAGCCCTCGGACGGGGTGAACGCGATGCTCGCGACGTCCTGCAGCAGTTCGTCGGTGAAGGTGATCCGGTACGCGGTGCTCTTGGCGACGTCGAAGGTGATCTTGCCCGAGACGGTGTCGCCTTCAGCGAGCTCCTCTGCCACGATGCCGTCGACGTAGTAGTCGTACGTGCCCTCGGTGCCCTCGGCGGTCGTGAGCGCGAAGTAGAACGGGTTGACGTAGCTCGTGCCCGATACGCCCGTGAAGGTCACGTCGAGGATCACGTACCCGCCGTTGGTCGAGGGGATGCTCGAACCGTCGTCGGTCGCCCAGGTCGCGGAGTTGACCGTGACCTCGCTCGTGCCCGACATCTGCGTGATCGTGAGGGGAGACCCGATCTCGCCCTGGACCACGTCGGTGGGGCCGGTGCCTCCGTCGGTACCGGGATCCGTACCCTCGTCGGTGCCGGTGCCGGTGCCGGTGTCGGAGTCACTCGAGGGCGGTGCGGTCGGCAGGTCGCGCACGACCTGAGCGACGCTCGACGTCACGAACACGATGGCCACGACGACCGCGAGGATCGTGCCGACGACCGACAGGATGAGACCGGCGATGCCCGGCCACTTCTTGCCCTTGAGGAAGATCGAGATCAGCGACACGATGAAGCCGGCGGCCAGCAGGATCCAGCCGAAGACGAAGGTCGCCGGGATGCAGGAGAGGATCGTGCCGAGGCCGGCGATCGCGAGTCCGACGACGCCCACGATGGAGAGGCGCGGCGGTTCGACGGGAGCAGGGCTGCCGTACGGGGCCGGGTAGCCGCCGCCTGCGCCGTATGCCTGACCGGGCGGAGCGTACGCGGATGCGCCGGGGTACCCGGGCGTCGTCTGGGGGTAGCCGGGGGTCGTCTGGGGGTATCCGGGTGCGCTCTGGTACTGCTGCGGCTGTTCGGGAGCGGCCGCTCCCGGGTAGGAAGCTCCGGCGCCCGGGTACGAGGGGGCGGGGTGTCCGTAGGGCGACGTCGTCTCGCTCAGGGGAGTGGTGGCAGCGGTGGCGCCCGGGGCGGCGAAGCCCTGGTCCGGCCACTGGGGCGCGTTCTCGCTCGGGGCCTCGACGCCGTTGTCGGTGGTGTCGGTGTCGGTGGCGGCGGTGTCGGTGGGCGGCCACGTCGCGGCCGGCTCGCCCGCGTCGGATCCGTACGCGGGGGCGGCATACGCGGAGTCCGCATCGGCATACGCGGAGCCTGCAGCGGCGGAGCCCGCATCGTCAGAGCTAGCCGTGCCGGCGTCAGCGCCATCGTTCGGGGCCGGGGTGTTCCAGGACTGGCTCTCGACGGCGGCCACCGAGCCGATCGCGTCTGCGGTCTCGGCGGCGGCAGCGTCATGCGGAGCCTCGTCGCGCGCGGCCGCAGCGGTCTCGACGGCTCCGGCGTCGGTACCGGTGACATCGGTACCGGTGACATCGGTACCGGTGACATCGCCACCGGTGACATCCGTTCCGGTCGTGTCGCTTCCGCTCGTGTCAGCGGCGGGCGCTTCGGCGGCCAGGGGAGCGAAGTGCTCGGTCCACTGCGTCCCGTCCCACCAGCGCTGTCGGCCGGATCCGTCGTCGTACCAGCCAGCAGGCGTCGTCATGGTTCCCCCTCGGAGTCGCGTCCACGCGGACGGCATGGATCAGCATCTTCATGTATAGCAGTGCCCGTCGACACTCCGGGGTCGAGCGGGGTGTCGCTCGCGGACTCGATGGACAGCGCGCTTAGGCTCGAAACGCCATGATTCGGTTCGAGAACGTCACGAAGCGCTATCGCGGGACCCTGCGTCCCGCGCTGTCCGAGGTCGACTTCGAAGTCCAACGCGGGGAGTTCGTCTTCCTCGTCGGAGCATCGGGTTCGGGCAAGTCCTCCTGTCTGCGGCTCATCCTGCGCGAAGACGTGCCGACGACCGGCCGGGTCGCCGTGCTCGGGCGCGATCTGAGATCGCTCGCCAACCGCAAGGTCCCCTACTTCCGCCGCCACATCGGATCCGTGTTCCAGGACTTCCGGCTGCTGCCGTCGAAGACCGTCTATCAGAACGTCGCGTTCACGCTCCAGGTGACCGGCTCCTCGAGGGGCTTCATCCAGCAGGCCGTGCCCGAGGCGCTCGCACTGGTGGGACTCGACGGCAAGCAGAAGCGGATGCCGCATGAGCTCTCCGGCGGTGAGCAGCAGCGCGTCGCGATCGCGAGGGCGCTCGTCAACCGCCCACAGGTGCTGCTCGCCGACGAGCCGACCGGAAACCTCGACCCCGCCACGTCGGTCGACATCATGCAGCTGCTCGCGCGTATCAACGCGGGAGGCACGACCGTGCTCATGGCCACGCACGAGGCGGCGTTCGTCGATCAGATGCAACGCCGGGTCATCGAGCTCCGCGACGGAGTGATGGTCAGGGACGAGGTGCACGGCGGATACGGCGACACCTCGAACATCCCGCGGCTCGTGCCCGAGGAGGTGCGCGGGGCGGCAGCGGCTGCCGCACTCACCGCGGTGCAGGAGGTCCAGCGGCAGACGGCTGACCTCTCCGTCGTGCGTGCGGCCCTCAGCGAGGAGCTCAGCGCTCAGCGACGCGCAGCGGCGACGTCGTCGGACGCCGTGCCGAGCGCCTCGGAGACGCCCGAGGCCCAGGCCGCCCCCTCCGATGCGCCCGTACCGGAGGACACGACGCTCCATGTGTCGGCCGCGGTGGGCCCGCGCACGCATCCGATCGTGCTGCCCGCCGTGGACGTCGCAGAACTCGGAGTCGCCGATCGCCTCGGCCTGTCCGACGACGGCGCAGATGAAGTGGGGCCGACCTCATGAGAATCGGACTGATCCTCGCCGAGGCCCTCGGTGGCCTTCGTCGCAACATCTCGATGGTGATCTCGGTGGTGCTCGTCACCTTCGTCTCGCTCACGTTCGTCGGCGCGGCGATCCTCATGCAGGGCCAGATCGGCACCATGCGGGGGTACTGGACGGAGCGGGCCCAGGTCGCGGTCTACATGTGCTCGGACATCTCCGAGAAGGACACCTGCGTCGACGGCGGCGCCTCCGAGGAGCAGGTCGACGCGGTGCGCGCGCAACTCGAGGGCGAAGCGCTGTCCCCGCTCATCAGCGAGGTGACGTTCGACTCGAAGGAAGACACCTACGCCAAGCTCGTGGATCAGCTCGGCGAGGACCAGGCCAGCGTCATCACGCCCGACCAGGCCTTCGAGGTCTTCTTCGTCACCATGAAAGACCCGGGGCAGTCGCAGGTGATCGCGGAGGCGTTCAACGGCGTCGCCGGTGTGGAGCAGGTGCAGGACCAGCTGCAGTACCTGGAGCCGCTGTTCTCGGCGCTCACGGTCGCCACCTACATCGCGGTGGGGATCGCCGTGCTCATGCTGATCGCGGCGATCCTGCTGATCGGCACGACCATCAGGCTGTCCGCCTATGCCAGACGCAAGGAGATCGGCATCATGCGCCTCGTGGGCGCGTCGAACCGGTTCATCCAGACTCCGTTCGTGCTCGAGGGGGTGTTCGCCGCGTTCCTCGGCTCCGTCCTGGCCAGCGCCGCGGTGGTCGCCGGAGTGCACTTCGGCGTCAACGGCTACCTCCGCGGACGCGTGCCGTTCATCACGACCTGGATCGGGATGCAGGATGCCGCGGTCGTGGTCCCCGTGCTCATCGGCATCGGCGTGCTCCTGGCCGCGCTGTCGGCGGGATTCGCGATCCGCAGATGGCTGCGTACCTGAGCTCGCGGCCGGTATAGACTGACAGGCTGTCGTGTGCCCCGGACGGGGCTCGAGAACCACTGCACGGCACGGATCAGGAGAGAATCATGCCCAGGGAACGCGGGGAGAAGGTCATCGCGACCAATCGTCGCGCACGTCACGACTACACGATCGAGAAGTCGTACGAGGCGGGGATGGTGCTCACCGGCACCGAGGTCAAGTCGCTGCGTCAGGGACGCGCGAACCTGAGCGACGGCTACGCCTTCGTGAAGGGCAACGAGGTCTTCCTCGACTCCGTGCACATTCCGGAGTACTCGCAGGGGCACTGGACGAACCACGCGTCGAAGCGCGTGCGCAAGCTGCTGCTGCACCGCGAGGAGATCGCGAAGCTCGCCCATGCCGTCTCGGCCGGCGGCTACACGTTGATCCCGCTCAAGCTCTACTTCTCGGACGGACGCGCCAAGGTCGAGATCGCTCTCGCGAAGGGCAAGCGCGAGTACGACAAGCGTCAGACCCTGCGCGAACGCCAGGACACCCGCGAGGCCGACCGGGCCATGCGGCTGCGCAACCGCGTCGGGGAATGATCAGTCCGCGGGACTGAACCCGAACACGCGCCCGAGGAAGCGCAGTTCGCGCTCGAGGGCGTCGACGATCGTCTCGGAAGAGCGGAATCCGTGCCCCTCGCCCGGGTACAGCACGTACTCGTGGTCGACGCCGCGCTCCGCCAGTGCGTCGCGGATGGCCTCGGACTGGGCGGGTGGGACGACGCGGTCGTCTGCCCCCTGCATGAGGAGCACCGGCACGTCGATGCGATCGGCGTGGGTCAGGGGAGACCTCTCGATGTAGAGGTCCTCCGCCTCGGGCAGCGGTCCGACGAGCCCCTCGATGTACGGGGCCTCGAAGTCGTGCGAGTGCGCGCTGAGCATCCGCAGATCGGTCACCCCGTAGCGGCTGATGCCTGCGGCGAAGGTTCCCCCGCGCACGAGCGCCGAGAGCACCGTCCACCCTCCGGCGGAGCTCCCGCGGATCGCGATGCGCGCGGGATCGGCGAGACCCGCATCAGCCAGTCCTCGCGCCGCGGCGATCACGTCGTCGACGTCGACGACGCCCCATCCGCCGTCGAGACGCTCGCGGTAGGCGCGCCCGTAGCCGCTCGATCCGCCGTAGTTCACGTCGAGCACGCCGATCCCGCGGCTCGTGTAGAACGCGATGGCCGCGGACGCAGCACCCGTCACGTGCGCGGTGGGTCCGCCGTGCACGAGGACGAGATAGGGAGGCAGCTCGCCCGCGGAAGTCGAGACGTCGGGGTGGGAGGGCGGATAGGCGAAGGCGTGCACGGCGCCATGCGCGCCGTCGACCGCGATCGGAGATGCCGGCGGCATCCAGGCGCGATCGACAGGCCGGCCGCCCGCGACGGTCGTCACGACGCCGCTGTCCACATCGACGCACCAGACACCGGATGCGGCACGGGAGCTGTCGCCGGTGAGCAGCACACGCGAGCCGCTGACGTCGTCGACGCTGACATGGCCGTCCGCAGGGATGTCCAGGCGCCGCATCCGTCCGTCGTGTTCGACAACGACCACTTCATCGCGTCCGTCCGTGCGCACGAGCACGATGCGTCCGTCGTCCAACGGCTGATACCAGCGGTTGCCCAGCACCCAGAGGCCGTAGCCCGTGTCGGCGTCGTCCCCCGCATCGCCGACGGGGACAGGAGCGCCCTCGGGGTCGAGGTGGTGCAGGCGCTGACGGTGCAGGGCCCAGCGACCGCTGGGGTCGTCCGCGTACACGAGGGCGTCGTCACCATCCCACTCCGGCTGCAGCGCGGCCAGGGTCGGAAGCGTCGTGCGTCGTGTTCCGTCGGACACGACGAGCGACGCCTGCTGCCACGGCATCCGCTGACCGGACCATTCGACCCATGCGAGGCGCGTGCCGTCGGGGGAGAGTGCGGGATGCGCGTGGAACGAGGGCCCCTCCGTGACGATCGAGAGTCTCGATGCGTCCTCCGCAGCAGACCCGTCGGTCGGGATCTCGATGATCGCCCGGCGGTGAGGTTCGGATGACAGGTCCTCGCGCACCGCGAACAGCCGCCCCTGCTGCACACGAAGGCCGCCGTGGGCGGGGCCCTCCGGGGTGAGTGGCGCAGGGGCGTCGCCCGGACTCATCCGGTGCACGCGCTGCGTGTCGGCGTCGACGAAGTACAGCGTGCCCGAGGAGTCGGCGGTCCAGGCGCCGCCGCCGTATTCGTGCACGCGGGATCGGGCGCTCCACGGTGCCGGCAGGATCTCTGCGCCTGTGGTGCTGCGCACGGTGCGTCGACCACCCTGGGCGGGGACGCTCTCGCCCCACCAGATCTCGTCGCCGACGAACACGGCGCCGTCGAATCGTGGCGAGGACGCCGCGACGGCCGACGGGGAGAAGGGTGATGGCCAGGTACCGAACGGCGACGACATGGGACGAGCCTACGGCGCGTGCGGGGAGGCCGTCGTCACACGGCGCGGAGCACGGCGACGACCTTGCCGAGCACGACCGACTCGTCGCCGAGGATCGGCTCGAAGGCGGAGTTGCGGGGCAGCAGCCACGTGTGGCCGTCGCGGCGGCGCAGCACCTTGACGGTGGCCTCGCCGTCGAGCATGGCGGCGACGATCTCGCCGTTCTCGGCGCTGTTCTGCGATCGGATGACCACCCAGTCCCCGTCGCAGATGGCGGCGTCGATCATCGATTCGCCCGAGACCTTGAGCATGAACAGATCGCCCTTGCCCACGAGCTGACGGGGCAGGGGGAAGATCTCCTCGACCTGCTGGTCGGCGGTGATGGGGACGCCCGCGGCGATCCGCCCCACGAGCGGCACGAGTGCGGCGTCGCCGACGGGTGTGGCGACGTCATCCGGATTCTCGGCACTCGAACCCGGGAGGTCGATGAGGACCTCCATGGCGCGTGTCTTGCCGGGGTCGCGGCGGAGGTAGCCGCTGAGCTCGAGCTGGCCGAGCTGGTGCGTGACGCTCGAGAGCGACTTCAGCCCGACGGCGTCACCGATCTCCCGCATGCTCGGCGGGTAGCCGTAACGGCTGATCGATGTCTGGATGACCTCGAGGATCGCCATCTGCTTCGGGCTCAGGCTCTTCCGGCGACGCGTGCGGGGGGCGTCGGACTCGGGGGCGGCGATGTCGCTCATGGTGCTCCTCAGGTGTGCGATCCGGCGTCTCAGTTCGAATGTCGGAGGCCCGTGGTGGGGTGTTCGTATCGAAACCGTATCCGAGAATCACCTGGATCTGGAAGATCTGTTCGAGCGTGTCGAGGTATTCACGGCCCGGTTTTTCGAAGAACGCTTGACAGATGTTCGAATTCGAAGATAACTTCGGAACGTAGCTTCGCATTCACGGCTCCCGGCCGAGACGCGGATGCGAACGCTACGCCAACTTCACCGCTCACGCGGTAGATGCAGAGGAGTACGACATGAGCACCATCACCTTCAGCAACGCAGCCATCGTCTCGCCCCGTTCGGCGACGAAGCTCCGGCTGACGGCGCGTGGCCGCCGGGTCGTGCTCGCGCTGGCCGCAGTGCCACTCGCGGTGGGCATCGGATTCGCCGCATTGAGCGGCGGCAGCGCGATGGCCTCGGGCGAGCAGGTCGCCACCGCGTCCTTCGCCTCGGTCACCGTGATGCCGGGAGACACCCTCTGGTCGATCGCCGAGTCGGTGGCACCCGGTGCCGACCCGCGCGAGGTCATCGGCGACATCACGCGCCTGAACGCCCTCCGCGGCGGGGCGCTGCAGATCGGCCAGGAGCTGGCGATCCCCGCACAGTACTCGGAGTGAATCGCAGCGGCCCCTCGGTCGCTCATTCACCGTCACCTCGGAGTGAAGCGGTCGTGCGCGGCCTACCATGGGAAGGGTGACTGCATCACTCGACGACCTCCCGCTCCGTGACGATCTCCGAGGGCTCACGCCCTACGGTGCCCCGCAGGCTCCGCTGCCGGTGGCGCTGAACGTGAACGAGAACACGCATCCGGTTCCCGACCTCGTGGCGAGCGACATCCTCGACGACATCGCGGTCGCGCTCCGTGACGTCAACCGATACCCGGATCGCGAGTTCACCACACTGCGCGACGGCTTCGCGGACTATCTCGGTCACGGCCTGCAGGCTGAGCAGATCTGGGCCGGAAACGGATCGAACGAAGTGCTGCAGCACATCCTGCAGGCCTTCGGGGGGCCCGGCCGCACGGCGTTCAGCTTCGCACCGACCTACTCGATGTACCCGCTGATCGCGCAGGGGACCGGCGCCCGCTGGATCGCGGGGACCCGCCAGCCCGACTACACGATCACCCCCGAGGAGGCGACAGCCCAGGTGGCCGACGCCGACCCGGATGTGATCCTGCTGTGCTCGCCGAACAACCCGACCGGCACCCCGCTCGGGCTCGATGTGATCGAGGCGGTGTATGAGGCGTCCCGAGGCGTCGTGGTGGTCGACGAGGCGTACCAGGAATTCGCCCCACGAGAGGCTCCCTCCGCGCTGACCCTGCTCGAGGGGCGCCCTCGTCTGGCGGTCTCGCGCACCATGAGCAAGGCCTTCGCGTTCGCGGGTGCCCGCGTCGGATATCTCGCCGCCGACCCCGCGTTCATCGATGCGCTGCGGCTCGTGCGCCTTCCGTATCACCTGAGCGCCCTGACGCAGGCTGCTGCCGTCGCGGCCTTGCGCAACTCCGAAGTGATGCTCGGCATGGTCGCCGAGATCGTCGAGCAGCGTGACCGCATCTCGGCGACGCTCGAAGCGCTCGGCTACACGCCCCATGAGTCCTGGTCGAACTTCGTCCTGTTCGGCGGCGTCGCGGATCCGCACAGGGTGTGGCAGCAGCTGTACGACCGCGGCGTGCTCGTGCGCGATGTCGGCATCCCCGGACACCTGCGTGTCACCGCGGGAACAGAGGCCGAGACCACGGCATTCCTCGATGCCCTCGCCTCGATAGGATCGGACTCATGAGCACCCCTGCCCCGACACCCCGCACCGCGACGCGCGTGCGCAGCACGTCGGAGTCCACCGTCGAGCTCGAGCTGAACCTCGACGGCACCGGATCCAGCCGCATCGACACCTCGGTGCCGTTCTTCGACCACATGCTGACGGCGTTCGCGAAGCACTCGCTCACCGACCTCACGGTCCGCGCCTCCGGTGACACCCAGATCGACGCCCACCACACGGTCGAAGACATCTCGATCGTGCTCGGACAGGCCATCCGCGAAGCTCTCGGCGACAAGTCGGGGATCTCCCGATACGGAGATGCCCTCGTTCCGCTCGATGAGGCTCTCGCCCAGGCCGTGGTCGACATCTCCGGGCGTCCGTACCTCGTGCACACCGGCGAGCCTGTCGGGTTCGAGCACCACCTCATCGGGGGCCACTTCACCGGGTCGCTCGTGCGGCACACGTTCGAGGCGATCGCGTTCAACGCCGGACTGACCGTGCACGTGCGAGTCCTCGGCGGCCGCGACCCGCATCACATCGCCGAGGCCGAGTACAAGGCGTTCGCTCGGGCCTTCCGCCAGGCCAAGGCCCTCGACCCCCTGGTCGACGGGGTGCCGTCGACGAAGGGTGCGCTGTGAGCGGCGCGCCCAGGGTCGCCGTCTTCGACTACGAATCAGGCAACGTCCATTCTGCGGTGAAGGCTCTCGTCGCCGCGGGCGCCGATGCCGTCCTCACGCGCGACCGCAAGGAGGCGACCGAGGCCGACGGTCTGCTCGTCCCCGGCGTGGGGGCGTTCCAGGCCGTCCGTGAGGCGCTCCACGCCCACGGCGGCGATGAGATCATCGATCGGCGTCTGGCCGGCGGACGCCCCGTGCTCGGCATCTGCGTCGGGATGCAGGTGCTCTTCGCTCACGGCGTCGAGCGTGGACACGATGCGGAGGGGCTCGGCGAATGGCCGGGAGCGGTCACGGAGCTCAACGCGCCGGTGCTGCCGCACATGGGATGGAACACGGTCGAGCCCGGCGCCGACTCGGTGCTGTTCCGGGGCATCGAGCAGGAGCGCTTCTACTTCGTGCACTCCTACGCCGCTCAGTCCTGGGAGCTCGACGTGATCCCGCCGTTCCCGCAGCCGGTTCTCACCTGGTCGACGTACGGCGATCCGTTCCTCGCGGCGGTGGAGAACGGTCCGCTCTCCGCGACGCAGTTCCACCCGGAGAAGTCCGGCGAGGCGGGGATCCAGCTGCTCCGCAACTGGGTCGGAAGCCTGCGCGGCTGAGTCGTCCCGCGCTCGGCATCCGCCTGTCGCGAGTGTCGCAGAGCAGGCGAAGGTCTCGCGTGTCGCGCGTGACTCAGAAGCCTCGCGCGACCGCGGCCGCGGCGGAGAGCCAGGCGCGCTGAGTGGGTGCAGCCAGCGCACGGAGCCGCAGATGCCCGTCGACCATCTCGCGGTCGAACGGGATGTCGACGACCTCTCGCGCGAGCGAACGGTAGCCGGCGACGACCTCGGAGACGTCCGCAGCGGATGCTTTCGGGTCCGCTTGGCTGACGACGACGACGGACTCGCGCGCGAGCCGGGCCGAGCGTTCGTCGCGGTCCTCCAGGGCTTCGAGCAGGAGCGCGCCGGCCTCGGCATGGTCGTCCCGAGTGGTGGTGGCGACGACGATCTGGTCGGCGAGATCGATCATCCGCAACCACATCGGGTCGGATTCGTCGTTGCCGGAGTCGATGATGATCAGGCGGTAGAACTTCGCGGCGACCGCATGGATGGCATCGACGTCGGTGGGGCTCAACCGATTCTCGTGCGCGAGGCGGATCGGCTTCGACCGGAGCACGTCGTACTTCTCCTGCGGCTGGTGGTGCACGAAGTGCGCCAGGTCGGCGGACTGCCCCTGTGCGCCGAGCAGCCGCTGCGTCTGCGGCAGCAGTTCGAGCAGGGTCCTGTCGTGCGCGCCGGTCTCGGTGCGCCAGCCGAGCGTGCCGCGGGTCTGGTTGTTGTCCCAGGCGAGCACTCCCGCACCGCCGTACTGGGCGAAGACCGCCGAGAGCAGGACCGTGGCGGGCGTCTTGCCCGCACCGCCCTTGCCGTTGACGATCGCGACGGTGCGAGGACCAGGCCAATGCCGACTGACGGCGTGCTCGTCGTCACGCACCGCGCGTTCGCGGGAGTCGGGACCGAGGGAGAAGCCGACGCGGTTCAGGAGGCCCCGCGCACCCCGACGGGCGGGTTCCTCGCGTCGCTCGTCCTGCAGGAAGGAACGGCGCTCGACACCCTGCTCGCGCTGCTGGCGTCTGGAGGAGGAGGACGCGTGCGGTGCGGCCGCGGAATCGGCGGGCGCGGCGCGGGGAGCCGGGGGTGCGGGCGGCGCGACGATGTCGTCCCGGAACGGGATCCTCGCGGGGGCGTGTGCCGGTGTCGGTGCCTCTCGCTGCGCCTGTGCCGGTGTCGGTGCCTCTCGCTGCGCCTGTGCCGGTGCCGGTGCCGGTGCCGGAGTCGGTGCCGGCGCCAGAGTCGGGGACGGGGAGGGAGCCGAGGCGTCGGCGGAGGACGGAGACGCGGATGCCGCCGGAGATACGGATGCCTCCGGAGCCGGAGCCGGAGCCGGAGCCGGAGCCGGAGCCGGAGCCGGAGTCGGTGCGGAGGTTGCGGCCTGTGCCTGTGTCGGAGCCGGGGAGGCGAGCGGGGGTGAGGCCGGAGGTGTGGACGGCACCGGGGGAGTGGGCGGAGTCGTCGCCACAGCCGGCGTGGGAGGCGCCGACGGCCGCGGCGCGGGCGGAGTCGGCACCGGGGGGAGGGCGATCGCCGGGGTCGGCCGATCGGCGGACCCGGACGCCGGAGCCTGCGCGCGCGACCAGGCGGCGGCTGCGGCCGCCGCTGCTCGCGTCCCCGGCACGGGAGGACGGTCGGATGCGGCTGTGCGCAGGGGGCGTGTCTGCTCGATGTCGTCGGGGAGCGGTGGCACCGCGGAGGGGGCGACGATCTCCTGCGGCTCGTCGGCCGCAGGGGCCGCACCGGTATCGGGCGTCTCGGGGTTGCCGCGCCGCAGGGGGCCGACTCCACGCGCATCCGCATCGCGCACCATGGAACATCTCCTCACCGACCGAACAGGGGCGTGATCGAGGCTACCGCGTGCCGCCTCCGTTCTCTGCCGTCATCGTTTTGGAGCGGGAGGATGCGCGGGATAGTGTCGATTCTCGTGCCGACGAATCGGCCCTCCCATCTCACCTGAGGACGTCATGAACGACTTCGCGCAGTCCCCATCGCTCACCCTGCTCCCCGCGGTCGATGTCGCCGGAGGCAAGGCCGTCCGTCTCACCCAGGGCGAGGCAGGCACCGAGACCAGCTACGGCGACCCGTTGGACGCCGCAGGCGAGTGGGTCGCGCAGGGCGCCAAGTGGATCCACCTCGTCGACCTCGATGCGGCCTTCGGGCGCGGCACCAACGCTCCGATCCTGCGCAAGGTCATCAAGCAGTTCAAGAACGTCAACGTCGAGCTCTCGGGTGGCATCCGCGATGACGCCACGCTCGAGGCGGCGCTGGAGAGCGGTGCGACGCGCATCAACCTCGGCACCGCGGCACTGGAGAACCCCGAGTGGGCCGCCGATGTGATCAGCCGCTACGGCGAGGCGATCGCCGTCGGCCTGGACGTCCGCGGCACCACTCTCGCGGCGCGCGGCTGGACGAAGGAGGGCGGCGACCTCTGGGAGGTCCTCGAGCGCCTCGAAGACGCGGGCTGCAGCCGCTACGTCGTCACCGACGTCACGAAGGACGGCACTCTGAAGGGACCGAACCTCGAGCTGCTGCGCGAGGTCACGGCACGCACCCCCAAGCCCGTGGTCGCCTCGGGTGGCATCTCGAACCTCGACGACATCGCCGCTCTTCGCGAACTCGTCCCGCTCGGCGTCGAGGGCGCCATCGTCGGAAAGGCCCTGTACGCGGGAGCGTTCACGCTGGCCGAGGCGCTGGATGTCGCCGGCGACGACTGATGGGCCGAGCGGCCACGGCGACCACGATCACGCGGCCGGTCACGGTGATTCCGCGGGTGTCCCCTGGGAGGGGCGCAGCTTCGAGTCGAACCCGCATGCCGCCGACGACGGGTCTGCCGACCCCGCCCTGCTGGCGGCACTGCTGCGGTTCCGCGCCGGTGAGGGCAGTCAGGTCGAGGTCGTCGACGCCTTCCGCAACGCGAGGATCCTGATCCCCCTGATCGCAGAGAAGGGTGACGAGGGCGTCGCGCCCAGCGGTCTCGCCGTCGACAAGACGCAGGAGCTGTCGATCGTGACGGTCGCTGCACCCGACGGACGTCGCGTGCAGCCGGTGTTCTCGTCCGTCGAGGCGATGCGCACGTGGGATGCCACGGCGCGGCCGATCCCGGTCGAGGCCGTGCGTGCGGCGCTTGCGGCATCGGCCGAGGACACCGACCTCATCGTGCTCGACCCGACGTCGGACACCGAGTTCATCCTCCGTCGCCCCGCGGTCTGGGCTGTCGCGCAGGGACACGCCTGGGAGCCGAGCTTCCTGTCGCCCGAGGTGTTCGGGGCGCTGCAGGAGAGCGTCGCGCACGAGCTGGCCGTGATCGACGTCGCGGTCGCGCCCGGTGATCCCGACGCCCGCCTGCGTGGGCCCGAGCTCGTCGTGGTACTCGAGCTCGTCGACGGCCTCGAGCGCGAGGTCCTCGATGCCGTGCTGTCGCGCCTCGCGCAGCGCTGGGCGGGCGATGACCGCATCGCCGTCCTCGCCGACTCCCTCACCGTCAAGCTGCGCCGCTCGATCTGATCGGTCCCGCGGTCTGATCGGTCCCGCGGTCTGATGCTGCCCGCAGCCCGGTCAGGATGCAGGACCGATGCACGGATGCAGGGACGGATCGGGTGATCCGTCCCTGCATCCGTGCCGTGATCCTGCATCCGTCCCGTCGAACGCCGCGGAGCCCGGAATCAGGACCTAGGAGCCCGGAATCAGGACCTAGTTGACCGGCCCGGTCCACTTCTCGCCCGGGCCCTTGCCGATCGGGTCGGGGATGGGGGACGCCTCGCGGAACGCGAGCTGCAGGGAACGCAGACCGTCGCGCAGCGATCGGGCGTGCATGTCGCTGATCTCGGGCGCTCCCGCGGTGATCAGCCCGGCCAGGGCGTTGATCAGCTTGCGCGCCTCGTCGAGGTCGAGCTGAGCGGCCGCGTCGGGGTCGTCGGCGAGGCCCAGCTTGACGGCCGCCGCGCTCATCAGGTGCACGGCCGCAGTGGTGATCACCTCGACCGCGGGGACGTCGGCGATGTCCCGTGTGGCTGAAGACGCCGCCTCCTCTTGCCGTGCCCAGCGCTCTTCGCGCTCGCGTGCAGCCTCGTCCGATGCCTGGTTCGTCACTTCGCCTTGCCTTCTGTTAGACTGTGTCGGGCTCCGGAGCGTCATGCTCCGGCACGAAAGAGGATTCACTTCCCACCCGCGCTTGCCGTTCCAGGCTACCGGGTCTTGCACTCCACCGGATCTCGTCGTCAGACGGGATCCGGCAGATCGGGTGCGGAGCCGGCGTCTGAATGCCGGTGGGTGGGACGATTCTGACTTCGCCCGGGATGCTGACAGCATCCTGGTGGCCGAATCCACTCGTCTAAGGAGTTCCGCATCAGCGATCCCCGCACCAATGAGCGCATCCGCGTCCCCGAGGTCCGCCTCGTCGGCCCCGCGGGTGAGCAGATCGGCGTCGTCCGCATCGAGGCGGCGCTGCGCCTTGCGCAGGAAGCCGACCTCGACCTCGTCGAGGTCGCACCCAACTCGAAGCCGCCCGTGGTCAAGATCATGGACTACGGCAAGTTCAAGTACGAAGCTGCCCAGAAGGAGAAGGAAGCTCGCCGCAACCAGGCGAACACCATCCTGAAGGAGGTGCGCTTCCGTCTGAAGATCGAGGCGCACGACTACACGACCAAGCTCAAGCGCGCCGAGGGGTTCCTCAAGGCCGGAGACAAGGTCAAGGCGATGATCCTCTTCCGCGGTCGCGAGCAGTCGCGCCCCGAGCAGGGCGTGCGTCTGCTCCGCAAGTTCGCGGAGGATGTCGCCGAACTCGGAACGGTCGAGTCCAACCCGACCATCGACGGTCGCAACATGGTCATGATCGTCGCTCCGATGAAGAGCAAGTCCGAGGCCAAGCAGGAGCAGAACGCCGTTCGCGACGCACAGCGCGCCGACAAGAAGCAGGCTGCTCGCGATGCCAAGACCGAGGCGGATGCACCCGCCAAGGCCACCGCGGAGTAACTCCCGCCCCCAGACTCCCGCACCGCGGGTTGACACCGTCGCCTGAGAAGGCGCCATACGAAGGAAGAGAAGATGCCGAAGCAGAAGACCCACTCGGGTGCTAAGAAGCGCTTCAAGATCACCGGCAGCGGCAAGCTGAAGAAGCAGCAGGCCGGGATGCGCCACAACCTCGAGCACAAGTCGAGCCGTCGCACCCGCCGCCTCAACCAGGACCAGGTGCTGTCGAAGGCTGACACCAAGGTCGCCAAGAAGCTTCTCGGTCGCTGAGCGCCCGAACGCACGAATAGGAACACAGGAAAATGGCAAGAGTCAAGCGGGCGGTAAACGCCCACAAGAAGCGTCGGGTCATCCTCGAGCGCGCCTCCGGCTACCGCGGTCAGCGTTCGCGCCTCTACCGCAAGGCCAAAGAGCAGGTCATCCACTCCCTGGTCTACTCGTACCGTGACCGTCGCAAGCGCAAGGGCGACTTCCGTCGTCTGTGGATCCAGCGCATCAACGCTGCGGCCCGTCAGAACGGCATCACGTACAACCGCTTCATCCAGGGCCTCGGCCTCGCGGGTGTCACGGTCGACCGCCGCATGCTCGCCGACCTCGCGGTCAATGACGCAGCGACGTTCACGACCCTGGTCGAGACGGCGAAGAAGGCACTGCCCTCCGACGTCAACGCACCGAAGTCGGCCGCGTAGGCAGCTCTTCACCACAGTGGGCGCTCTCCTTCGGGAGGGCGCCCTCTGTCGTTCCCGTCGCCGTGCACGGCAAGGGCGTCGTCGTTCTCTAGACTGAGATCGTGCTGGAGAACCCGCGTTCGCCCCGAGTCCGAGCTGTCGCGAAGCTCACCAAGCGCAGCGCCCGCAGCGAGACCGGCCTGTTCCTCCTCGAGGGGCCGCAGGCGGTGCGCGAGGCGCTGACCTACAGCCCCGAGGCGATCGTCGAGCTGTTCGCGACGCCGGCCGGCTGGGACAAGCATCCCGACATCCGGGCGAAGGCCTCGTCGGCCGACGTCGAGGTCGAGCACGTCACCGAGTACGTCCTGAACGCGATGGCCGACACGGTCACACCGCAGGGACTCGTCGCGGTCGTGCGGCAGACGCCCACTTCGGTGCGCGACATCTTCGCGGCCTCGCCGCGCCTCGTCGCGATCTGCGAGGAGATCAGGGACCCCGGCAACCTCGGCACGATCATCCGAGCCGCAGACGCGGCGGGTGCGGATGCCGTCGTGCTGACCGGCCGTACGGTCGACCCGTACAACCCGAAAGTCGTGCGCGCCACGACAGGATCGCTCTTCCACCTGCCCGTGTCGGTGGGGGCGGAGCTCGAGGACGTCGTCGAGAAGGCTCACGCCGCGGGGCTGCGGGTGCTCGCCGCCGATGTGAAGGGCGATGATCTGCTGCGTGCCCGCGCAGACGGCGTCCTCGCAGAGCCCACTGCCTGGCTGTTCGGAAACGAGGCCAGGGGACTCGAGGATGAGGCGCTGGCTCAGGCCGATCAGGTGCTGAAGCTCCCGATCTTCGGTCGGGCGGAGTCGCTGAATCTGGCGACTGCGGCCAGTGTCTGCCTGTATGAGAGCGCCTTCGCGCAGCGCGCAGGCTCCGTCGACTGACCTCCGGCGGGCCGACGTCCCCGCACGAAGCCGCATGTCGGCGCCCCGTCGCCGGGTGAGCTGCCGTATGCGCGCCCGCACGGCTGATAGATTGAGGCCTGCTCGAGCGGAGAAGGGGCCCCGGAGTCGATGCAGATTCTGATCGTGGAGGACGACGACCGTGTCTCGGCCGCCCTCGAGGCCTTTCTTGCACGATCCGGCTACGCCACGGTGCGCGCCTCGGACGGTGCCGCCGCGCTCGAGCTTCTGGGCGCGGACACCGAGGTCGTCCTGCTCGATCTCGGGCTGCCCGACATCGACGGCGTCGATCTGTGTCGCCGTATCCGTGGCCGTTCGGAGGTGCCCATCGTCATCGTGACGGCGCGCAGTCAGGTGGCGGAGCGCATCAGGGGTCTGCGGGCCGGAGCAGATGACTTCGTCGTCAAGCCCTACGACGTGCACGAGCTTCTGGCTCGCATCGAGGCGGTCACCCGGCGGTCGCGCCCGATCCGCCCCGAGTCCGAGGCGGTGGTGCTCCTGCAGGACGGTGCCGTGCAGATCGATCTCGTGGGCAGGCAGGTGCTCATCGACAGCTCCGCGATCGAGCTCACCCGCAAGGAGTTCGACATCGTCGCGGTGCTGGCCAGGTATCCGGGAGTCGCCGTGCCGAAGGAACGGCTGATCCGCGAAGTGTGGAACACCGACTGGCGCGGCTTCGGGCACTCCCTCGAGGTACACGTGGGTGCGATCCGCCGCAAGTCCGGCGCGCACCGTCTCATCGAGACCGTGCGCGGCGTGGGCTACCGGCTGGCGGGGTGACGGGCGATGCTGCGCCGTCTCGTCGTGGTGTTCCTCGTGCCGCTGCTGGCCGTCCTGCTGCTGCTCGGCAGCGCGACGGCGTGGAGTGCGACCCGTGGCATCCAACAGGCGTTCTATGCCGAGCAGCTCGGTGACCTCGGGTACTTCGCCGCGAGTGCGCGTCAGGCGCTGCGGTCGGGGAGCACCACGGTGATCGATGCGGAGGTGCAGCGTTTCCATGAGGTCTACGGGACGGAGGTGATGGTCTTCGATCTCGCGGGCGGCATCTGGGCGGCCGGGGGAGCGGTCGACCGGGTCCTCGCGGATGACGAGGCCGCGCGCGTGCGTCTCGCGCTCTCCGGCCGTCGCGCAGACGCTCCGGAACCGGTCTTCCCCTGGATGCTCGCCGAGTCGTCCCTCGCCGAGCCGGTGTTCGACGACGGTGATGTGATCGGGGCCGTGATGGTGTCCGCGGATGTCGATGCGCCCCGTACGCAGATCCTTCAGCAGATCCTCCTTCTCAGCATCGTGTCGATCCTCGCTGTCGGGTTGGGGGTGCTCCTGGTTTTCCAGATGGCACGGTGGGTGCTGTCACCGGTCAGGCGCCTCGACGAGGCGATGGTCGCGATCGAGCGCGGGGCGATGGACGCCCGCGTGTCGGAGGACACCGGACCGCCGGAGCTGCGCCGCATGACGCGGGTGTTCAACGGCATGGCGGACGAGATCGAACGGGTGATGACGCGGCAGCAGGAGTTCGCGCTCAACGCCTCGCACGAACTGCGCAACCCGCTGAACGCCCTGCTGCTGCGCGTCGAGCACCTCTCGACCGGACTCGGAGCGGAGTGGCAGGGCGATATCGAGGAGACCCGCGAGGAGGGGCGACGGATGGTGCGGATCCTCGAGACGCTGCTGGGCCTTGCGCGCGGCGGGCGCGCCGACATCGCCGTCTCGGCCGTCGATCTGAGCGTGCTGGCGGCTCGCCGGGCGGACGCCTGGCGGGATGTCGCCGCGCAGCGCGGGGTCCGGATGCAGGCCGGCGCCGAGGCATCCGTGATGAGTGTGACCGATCGCACGATCGTCGAGAGCGCCCTCGACGCGGTGATCGACAACGCGGTGAAGTTCTCGCCCGCCGACTCGGTCGTGGTGGTCGAGGCATCGAGGGAGGGCGATCTGTGCCGGCTCACGGTGCGCGATCACGGTCCTGGCCTCACGATCGCCGAAGCGGCCTCGGCGGCGGACCGGTTCTGGCGCAGCGAGGACAGCGGCGAGACGCCGGGAACGGGATTGGGGCTGGCGATCGCGACCGACCTGCTGGAGTCGATCGGCGGCGCGCTCGCGGTCTCCTCTGCCGACGGCGGTGGCCTCGTCGTGGCCCTCGTGCTGCCGGACGGAGCGGACCGATGAACGGTGCTCGGCGTCCGCGCGGCTCCAGAGGCTCACGGTGGGGGCGGATCACGGCGGCCGTCCTGGTGCTCGTGATGGCCGGTGCGTCGAGCGCCTGCGCCGGGCGGTCGGAGCACTGGGGCACGGCGCGGTATGTGATCGCCGGAGGAGGGTCGAACGGCCTCTACTTCGCGTACGGCAGCGAGCTCGCGACGGAGCTGTCGTCCTCACTGGACGTGCGGATGGAGGCCGCCGAGACCGCGGGATCGGTCGACAACCTCCTCCGTGTGAGCTCGGGTGAGGCGCTCCTCGGATTCGCGCAGGGCGACGCGGCGGCGGATGCCGTCGCCGGAGCCGGTCCGTTCGCCGAGCCGATGCCCGTGCAGGCGGTCGCCCGGTTGTACGACGAGTACCTGCACGTCGTCGTCCGCGCGGACTCGCCGATCGACTCGCTCGACGATCTGGCCGGACGGCGGGTCTCCCTCGGGGCCGAGAACTCCGGAGTCAACGTCATCGCCTCACGCGTGCTCGACGCCGCCGGCGTGGACGTGGCCACCATCGAGGATCCGGAGCTGGATCTGGGCGAGTCGATCAGCGCGCTGGAGCGCTCGGGCATAGACGGGTTCTTCTGGGTCGGCGGCATCCCGACCCCCGGGATCGCCCAGCTCGCCGAGACCGCTCCCGTGCGGCTGCTGCCCATCGAGCAGAGCTGGGTCAACACGGTCAATGCGCGTTACTCCGACGCCTACCGTCCTTCCGACTTCCCGATCGGGCTCTACGGGCTCGATGCGTCCCAGCCGACGATGGCGGTCCCGAACTACCTGGTGACGTCGTCCGAGACCCCGGACGGCATGGTGCGCGACGTCCTCGAGGGCCTCTTCGACGCCAGGACCCGCATCGCCCGGAACGTTCCTGCCGCGGCACTCCTGGACCTGAGGCAGGCCATCTTCTCGGGACCCGTGGCCCTGCATCCCGGCGCGATCGCCTATTACCGGAGCCAGCGGGACTGACCCCTCAAGAAATCCTCAAGAAGTCCTCCCCCCGACGGGCCGCTCTGCCACTCTGAGGATCGATCGCGCTCGATTCGACGGAGAATTCAGATGCCACAGTGCCCACGCCCCTCGCAGAGGCGCGCACTCAGCGACCGTCTCGCCCCGTCGCACGATCGCATCCGGCCGGAGGCCTGCCGCCGCGTTCTCCTCGGGGGAGGGGCGCAGCGGCAGGGACGCCTCCGCGGCTCGCGGGGGCGGGCCGCGGGGCGCTCCGCGTCCGGGGCGCGGTCCGATGCCTCGCGCGGTTACGAACGTGTAAATGTCGCCGCGTCCGTGTGGAGCCACGTGTTCGACCTGGCTAGTTTGGAGAAATGATGACCTCTGGTAAGCCTCTCGTCGTTGTCGACAACGTTCAGAAGCACTACGGCGACTTCCAGGCACTGACCGATATCGATCTCACGGTCAACGCCGGCGAGGTCGTCGTCGTGATCGGCCCGTCGGGTTCGGGCAAGTCGACGCTGTGCCGCACGATCAACCGCCTCGAGACGATCACGAGCGGGTCGATCAGCATCGACGGCAAGGAGCTGCCGGCCGAGGGCAAGGGGCTCGCGAACCTGCGCGCCGACGTCGGCATGGTGTTCCAGTCGTTCAACCTGTTCGCGCATCTCACGATCCTCGAGAACGTGACGCTCGGTCCCATCAAGGTCCGTGGTCTCAAGAAGGCCGCCGCCGAGAAGGAGGCCATGCAGCTCCTCGAGCGCGTCGGCATCGCGAAGCAGGCATCGAAGCTCCCCGCGCAGCTCTCGGGCGGACAGCAGCAGCGCGTGGCGATCGCCCGTGCGCTCGCGATGCACCCCAAGGTGATGCTGTTCGACGAGCCGACCAGCGCACTCGACCCCGAGATGATCAACGAGGTGCTCGATGTCATGGTCGACCTCGCGCACGAGGGCATGACGATGATCGTCGTCACCCACGAGATGGGCTTCGCCCGCAAGGCCGCCGACCGGGTGGTCTTCATGGCCGACGGGCGGATCGTGGAGGAGGCGACTCCTGAGGAGTTCTTCACGAACCCGAAGAGCGACCGTGCCAAGGACTTCCTCTCGAAGCTCCTCACGCACTGACGCGCGCAGCACGACGCACATCAGCACCCACGCACTTCACAGACCCTGCACACACAGCACACGAAGGAGACGCACATGCGACGCACACGGACACTGGCAGGCATCGGGATCGCCGCGGCAGCGCTGCTCGCGCTGACCGCCTGCAACAGCGGCACGCCGTCCAGCACGGGAGCCCCGGAGGGGGGCGACGAGGGTGACACCTCCAGCAGCACTCCGTGGACCGTTCTGACCGATGTCAGCATCGATGGCAGCCCCACGTTCGACCGGATCGAGTCCGCCGGCACGATCAAGGTCGGAGTCAAGGAGGACCAGCCCGGTCTGGGCTACCTGGACCCGGTGACGAACGAACGCACGGGATTCGACGTCGACATCGCCCGCTGGATGGCGGCATCGCTCGGAGTCGACCCGGAGAAGATCGAGTTCCAGGCGATCGCTTCCGCGAACCGCGAGCAGGCGATCGTGAACGGCGACATCGACTACTACGTCGGCACGTACTCGATCACCGACAAGCGCAAGGAGCAGATCTCCTTCGCCGGTCCGTACTTCGTCACAGGTCAGGGACTGCTCGTCGGCGCAGACAGCGATATCAAGAGCGTGGACGACCTGAGCGCGGACACGACCGTGTGCTCGGCGACGGGATCGACTCCGATCCAGAACATCAAGACGAACTACCCCGACGTGCCCACCAAGGAATACGACACGTACTCCAAGTGCGTCGAGGACCTCAAGAACGGCCAGGTCGATGCCGTCACCACCGATGAGGCGATCCTCATCGGCTACGCGGCTCAGGACCCGGACAAGCTCAAGGTCGTCGGGGAGCCGTTCAGCGAGGAGCGCTACGGCATCGGACTCGCCAAGGGCGATGACGCGCTGGCCGAGTACTTCAACACGCAGCTGACCGACGGCGGCGAGATCTGGCAGCAGATCTTCGACAACAACCTCGGCGCCTCCGGCGTCAAGGCGACCCAGCCCGAGGTCGATCCGATCGGCTGATTCCCGCGGGGCGGTCGACTCGCTCGACCGCCCCGCTCACCGGCAGGAACCATCCGAGAATTCGAATCGACAGGAGCACCAGTGGGAGTCATCACCGACCACCTCGATCTCTGGGGAGAGGCGCTGTGGGGAACCATCGTGCTGTTTCTGGGCGGTGGCATCATCGCGCTGGTCCTCGGACTGATCGTCGGGGCAGCGCGCGTGTCCCCGGTTCCGATCGCCCGCGCCGTCGGAGGCGTGTACGTCAACTGGATCCGCAACACACCGCTGACGCTCGTCATGTTCTTCTTCGCGTTCTGCCTCCCGATCCTGCTGGGGGAGCGCGTGAACTCACTGCTCCTGGCCGTGATCGCGCTCGGGCTCTACACCGCGACCTACGTCGCCGAGGCGTTGCGCGCCGGCATCAACACCGTGCCGGTCGGCCAGGCCGAAGCGGCGCGTGCGATCGGCCTGAACTTCGGACAGGTCATGCGCTACGTCGTGCTGCCGCAGGCGACGCGCTCCGTTGTCCCGCCGATGATGAGCGTCCTGATCGCTCTCATGAAGAACACCACGGTGGCCGCCGGCTTCTCCGTCGTCAACCTCGGCACGATCCGCGCGGCGCTCAGCGAGCGCGGTGAGAGCGCGCTCGTCGTGCTGCTGTGGGTCATGGTCCTGTTCGTGGTGCTGGTGCTGCTGCTCGCCTGGGTGCAGCGCGTTCTCGAGAACAAGTGGAGGATCGCGCGATGAGTTCCGTCCTTTTCGACGTCCCCGGCCCTCGGGCCATCGCTCGCAACCGACTCATCGGAGTCGCCACCATCCTCGTCGTCCTCGCCGTGCTCGGTTGGGTCGTGTGGAGGCTGATCGCCACCGGTCAGTTCTCAGCCGAGAAGTGGAACATCTTCACGTTCTCGGCCGTCTGGGTCCGCTTCGGCGAAGGGCTGCTGTCGACGCTGGCAGCGTTCGTCGTCGCCGGTGTCGGGGCCATCGCCCTCGGCTTCCTGCTCGGCATCGGACGCCTGTCGGAGCACGCCTGGGTGCGTGAGCCGGTCCGGTGGATCATCGAGGTGCTGCGAGCGGTTCCGGTGCTCATCCTGATGATGCTGCTGTACTACGGCCTCCCCGTGATCGGCGTGAAGATGCCGCCCTATTGGGCCGTCGTGATCGCCCTGATCGTGTACAACGGATCGGTGCTCGCCGAGGTCCTCCGAGCCGGCATCGAGTCCCTGCCCCGTGGGCAGAAGGAAGCCGGTTACGCGATCGGACTGCGAAAGACCGGGGTGATGTACTTCATCCTCATCCCGCAGGCCGTGCGCGCCATGATGCCGGTGATCATCGCGCAGCTCGTCGTGGCGCTCAAGGACACCGCGCTCGGGTTCATCATCACCTACCAGGAGCTGCTGTACGTCATCAACCAGATCGGCAACCAGGCGCCGTACGGATCTCCGCTGATCCCCGCTGCACTCGTCGGCGGGTCCATGTACGTCGCGGTCTGCCTCCTGCTCTCGTACGTCGCATTCCGTCTGCAGAAGCGCGCGCGCCGTTCGCCGGCTCAGACCGCGGCCGCCGGAAACGTCGCGGCCGACGACGAGTCGACTCTGACCCAGGTGATCGCGCTGCAGAAGGGCGCGGGCGCGTCTGGTCTGGACGGCGGTTCGGGCAGGGGCTGACGGTCTGGCGGCGCGGGGTGACCACCGCGCGCCGGTAGACTCCTGTCTCGTGTCTGAGTCTCCCGAAATCACCCCGGAAGCCGTCGAGGCCGCTGTCGCAGCCGCCCTCGAAGCGATCGCCGCAGCCGCCGATACGGCCGAGCTGAAGACGGCCCGAGCAGCCCACGTGGCCGACGGCTCGCCGCTCGCCGTGCTGAACGCCTCGATGCGTCAGGTCGCCCCTGAGAACAAGGCCGCTTTCGGCAAGCTCGTCGGCCAGGGTCGTGGGCAGGTGACCAAGGCGCTCGCCGCCAAGGAGGCCGAGCTCGCCGCCGCCGAGGTGGCCGCCCGCCTCGAGGCCGAGCGCGTCGACATCACCGCCGTGCCGTCGCGCACGCGCGTCGGTGCACGGCATCCGCTGACGCTGCTCAGCGAGCAGATCTCCGACATCTTCGTCGGCATGGGATGGGAGATCGCGGAGGGGCCGGAGCTCGAGCACGAGTGGTTCAACTTCGACGCCCTGAACTTCGACGTCGACCACCCGGCCCGCCAGGAGCAGGACACGTTCTACGTCGACCCGACGTCGCGTCACCTGGTGATGCGCACGCACACGAGTCCCGTGCAGGTGCGTTCGATGCTCGACCGCGAGGTGCCGATCTACGTGCTGTGCCCCGGCCGGGTCTACCGCACCGACGAGTTCGACGCGACCCACCTGCCGGTGTTCACGCAGTTCGAGGGCCTGGTCATCGACAAGGGCATCTCGATGGCGCACCTCAAGGGCACGCTCGACCACGTCGCGCGTCAGCTCTTCGGGCCCGAGGCGAAGACGCGCTTCCGCACCAACTTCTTCCCCTTCACCGAGCCCTCCGCCGAACTCGACCTGTGGCACCCGACCTTCAAGGGCGGTGCGCGCTGGATCGAATGGGGCGGCTGCGGCATGGTGAATCCGAACGTGCTGCGCGCGGCGGGCATCGATCCCGATGTCTACAGCGGCTTCGCCTTCGGCATGGGCGTCGAGCGGGCACTGATGTTCCGCAGCGATGTGCAGGACATGAGGGACATGGCAGAGGGCGATGTCCGATTCAGCGAGCAGTACGGGATGGTGGTGTGATGCGCGTCCCGCTTTCGTGGTTGCGTGAGTACGTCGATCTGGCAGCGGATGCGACGCCCGAGGACGTCCTCGCGGCGATGGTCACCGTGGGCTTCGAAGAGGAGGACGTGCACCGCTTCGACATCTCCGGCCCGGTCGTCGTCGGTCAGGTCGTGTCGCTCGAGGGCGAACCGCAGTCCAACGGCAAGACGATCAACTGGTGCCAGGTCGATGTCGGCGCTTCGAACGGCGGCGTCCGCGGCATCGTCTGCGGCGCCCACAACTTCACGGCAGGCGACAAGGTCATCGTGACGCTTCCCGGCGCGGTGCTGCCCGGGCCTTTCCCCATCGCCGCGCGCAAGACGTACGGCCATGTGTCGGACGGCATGATCGCCTCGGCGCGCGAGCTCGGCCTCGGCGACGAGCACAACGGCATCCTCGTGCTCGCGGACCTCGGCATCGACGCGCCCGTCGGCACCGACGCCATCAGCCTGCTCGGGCTCGATGACGTCGCCGTCGAGATCAACGTCACCCCCGACCGCGGGTACGCCTTCTCGCTGCGCGGTGTCGCCCGCGAGTACTCCCACGCCACCGGCTCCTCCTTCCGCGACCCCGCCGAGCGCGACGTCGCCGAGCTGCAGCCCGGCACCGGCCACACGGCGATCGTCGACGATGCGGCACCCATCCGCGGCAACGCCGGCGCGAGCGAGTTCGTCACCCGCGTGGTGCGCGGGGTCGACCCGTCACGGCCGACCCCGCCGTGGATGATCGCCCGTCTGTCGCTCGCCGGCATGCGCTCGCTCGGCATCCTCATCGACATCACGAACTACGTGATGCTCGAGCTCGGCCAGCCGCTGCACGGATACGACCTCGACCGTCTCACCGGCGGCATCACGGTGCGCCGTGCGGCACCGGGGGAGAAGATGACGACCCTCGACGGCCAGGAGCGCACGCTCCACGGCGAGGATCTGCTGATCACGGACGAGTCGGGACCGATCGGCCTCGCGGGGGTCATGGGCGGCGGTACCACCGAGATGAGCGAGTCCACGCGGAACGTCCTCATCGAGGCCGCGACCTTCGACCCGATCACCATCGCGCGCAGCGCCCGTCGCCACAAGCTCCCCAGCGAGGCGTCCAAGCGGTTCGAGCGCGGCGTCGACCCGCTGGTGCCGTTCGTGGCGGCGCGCCGGGCCGCGGATCTCATGGTCGAGCTCGCCGGAGGATCGCTCACCGACGAGGGGGGAGCACTGTTCGCGGAGGTCTTCGTCGGCGACATCCACCTGCCCGAGGGTTTCGTGCAGGCGCTGATCGGCGTCGACTACACCGATGCCGAGATCACCGACGCGCTGACGATGATCGGCGCCGAGGTCACCGCGGCCGAGGGCGGCTGGCTCGTCATCCCACCGACCTGGCGCCCAGACATCACCGACAAGTGGTCCCTCGCCGAGGAGGTCGCCCGCATCCACGGTCTCGACCGCATCCCCTCGGTGCTTCCGACGCCGCCCTCGGGTCGTGGTCTGACCGCGCACCAGCAGGGTCGCCGGCGGGTGGCCGACGCCCTCGCGGCGGCGGGACTCGTCGAGACGCCGTCGTTCCCGTTCACCACGGCGGCCGAGAACGACCTGCACGGCTCCGCATCGGGAGAGCACCTGCCCAGCATCCGGCTCGCGAACCCCCTCGACGGATCCGCGCCGTTCCTGCGCCGCTCGCTCATCCCGGGCCTGCTGCAGATCGCACATCGGAACATCTCGCGCGGCCTCACGGATCTCTCGCTGTTCGAGACCGGTGTCGTCTTCCTGCCCGAGCCCGGTGTCGAGTACGGCACCGACGAGGTCCCGCCGCTCGGTGAGCGCCCGTCGGACGAGACGCTGGCAGCGCTGAACGCCTCGATCCCGCCGCAGCATCGTCACGTCGCCGTGCTGCTCACCGGGAACGTCGTCGTGCGCCAGCCCGGCCGCACCGCCGAGGTCGCGGGTCTCTCCGAGGCTCTCGACGCGGTCCGTGTGATCGGTGCCGCCGCCGGGGTCGACATCGATGTCGCGCAGGGGCGTCGCGCCGCTCTGCACCCGGGGCGTACCGGCGTGCTGTCGGTCGCGGGCGTCGAGGTCGGATACATCGGCGAGCTGCACCCCGACGTCTCGGCCGCGGCCGACCTGCCGGGGCGAGCCACGGTGCTCGAACTCGATCTCGACGGCATCCTCACGCTCGCGACGCCTCGTGCCGTGGCGGCATCGTTGTCGACGTTCCCTGCCGCCACCCAGGACGTGTCCCTGGTGATCGACGCGGGCGTCGCCGCGGGCGAGGTGCGCGAGGCGTTGGCCGAGGGGGCAGGATCGCTGCTCGAGGGCATCCGCCTCGTCGACGACTACCGCGGCGACGGCCTCCCGGCCGGGCAGAAGAGCCTCACGTTCGCGCTGCGCTTCCGTGCCGATGACCGCACGCTGACCGCCGCGGAGGCGACCGAGGCGAAGCTCGCCGGTGTCGCCGTGGCGTCCGAGCGTTTCGGTGCGACCCTGCGCGACTGATCCGCAGCGCTCACTGCACGAGGCCCGCCTCCTCTCGGGGATGCGGGCCTCGTGCACGCTCAGCCTCTCGGAACGGGCGGCGATAGCGTGTGCTGATGAGCATCCTCCCTCACAGCACTCCCGCCGCGGTGCCCGACGGTGCGCGGCCGATGGGCGAGGGACCGTTCCTCCGGCCCGGAGACCAGATCGACTGGCACTATCGCCCGCCCGGCTGGCAGCCGGGCGACGCGTCGACGATCACGCCCATGCGCGTGGTGCGCGACGACGAGCGCGGGTTGGTGGCCTGGCTCGCACCCGGGACGCTCCAGGAGACGCCGGGGACGACCGAGGGGGAGCGCATCCGCACCGTGCCGCTGGACCGCCGCTGGCTCGACCCTCGTACGCGCATCGTGGAGGAGTGGTGGGGCAACGGGATCCTGCGCATCGCACCCGCCGGTGCCGCCTGGTCGGTGTGGCTGTTCTGGAGCGAGACGGAGGGGTCGCACTGGCGCTTCGCGGGCTGGTACGTGAACCTCGAGAACGCGCATCTGCGCACCGATCGAGACACGTACTCGTCGGATCACATCCTCGACGTGCAGATCGACGCCGAGGGGAGCGTGCGCCTCAAGGACGAGGACGAGCTGGCGGCCGCCATCGAGCAGGGCCGGCTCACGGGTGAGCAGGCCGCGCAGATCGAGCGCCATGCATCCGCTGCGATCGAGTCGTTCCGGGCGGGCGACTGGCCCTTCGATCCCGAGTGGCAGCTGTGGCGCCCCGACACCTCGTGGACGGTCCCCGAGCTCTCCGGCATCGGAGAGCTGCGCAGAAGGTGAGCGCGGCATCCGCCCTGAGCGGACGCCCCTTCCCCTGCGCGGCGGATGCTGGTGGCATGAGCGCATGACAGATGTGCTGATCCTCGGAGGAACGGGCTGGCTGTCGGGCCGCATCGCCCGACGGATGCTGATGAACGGGGCGACCGTGATGTGCCTCGCGCGGGGTGGGCGGCCGTCGCCCGACGGGGCGAGCCTCGTGCTGGCCGACCGCGACGACCCCGCGGCGTACGACGCCGTGTCGGCTCGCGACTGGGATCACGTGATCGACGTCTCCTCGCGTGCGGAGCACGTCGACCGGGCCGTGGCCGCGCTGGGCGACAAGGCGGCCCGGTGGACCTACATCTCGTCGGTGTCGGTGTACGCCGACGACGAGACGGTCGGTGCGGACGAGTCGGCTCCGGTGCACGCGCCGGCGGAAGCCGGTGACGACGAGTACGGCGCGCAGAAGGTCGCGGCCGAGAACGCCGTGCGCGCCCTGGGAGAGCGTGCGCTGATCGTGCGGCCCGGTCTCATCGTGGGCGAGGGCGACCCGAGCGATCGCTTCGGCTACTGGGCCGCGGCGTTCCTCCGCTCGCAGGACGGACCCGTGCTGGTGCCGAGGTCCGAGGCACGCCACGCGCAGGTGATCGATGTCGACGACCTGGCGGAGTTCGTCGCGACGGCATCCGCGACCGGGATCGTCGACGCCGTGGGCGACCCTCATCCGCTCGCCGAGGTCCTCTCCTCCTTCCGCCGCGCTGCGGACCACCGTGGCGAGATCGTGACGGTCGACGACGAGCGGCTGATCGAGAAGGGCGTCGCGTACTGGGCGGGGGAGCGATCGCTTCCGCTCTGGCTCCCGACCGACATGACCGGTTTCATGACCCGGGCGAACACGCGGTACCGCGCCGCGGGCGGTGTGCTGCGGCCCCTCGCCGAGACGATCGCGACCGTCGTCGCCGACGAGCAGGAGCGAGGAACCGATCGCGACAGGCGCGCCGGACTCACCCGTGTCGACGAGATCGAGCTGCTGCAGCGACGAGGGTGATCTCCGGGCGTCGCTAGACTTCGAGCAGTGACACGGGGTGCCGCATCCGCGGCTGAGAACAGACCCGTCGAACCTGATCTAGTTCGTACTAGCGAAGGGATGTCGCGGTGAGCGATCGTCTGCGTCCGGAATCCGAATCGACCCTGGCGGCCTCGGCCGCCCAACTGCTGTCCGCGCTGCGTGGGTCGCCACCGCTGACCCACTGCATCACCAACACCGTCGTCACCGGGTTCACGGCCAACGTGCTGCTGGCTCTCGGGGCGGCACCCGCGATGGTCGACATCGTCGACGAGGCGGGGCTCTTCGCGGGAGTCGCGTCCGGGACGCTGATCAACCTCGGAACCCCGACTCCCGAGCAACGTGCCGCGAGTCTCGAAGCCGTCGCCGGTGCTGTCGCCGCGGGCACACCCTGGGTTCTCGATCCGGTCGCGATCGGTTCGCTGCCCGTGCGCACGGCGCTCGCACACGACCTCGTCGTCTCGCGGCCCACGGCGATCCGCGGGAACGCCTCCGAGATCCTCGCACTCGCAGGGCTCACCGCCGGGGGTCGGGGCGTCGATGCCACCGACACCACCGATGCCGCCTCCGACGCCGCCCTCGCCCTCGCCGCCCGTCACGGTTCGGTCGTCGCCGTCTCGGGACCCGTCGACCTGATCACCGACGGGCGGCGCATCGTGCGGATCGCGAACGGCGACGAGCTGCTCACCAGGGTCACCGGTGGCGGGTGCGCACTGGGCGCCGTGATGGCCGCCTTCCTGGGGACTGCCCGCACGGTCGGGATCGATCCGCTGACCGCCGTCGCGTCGGCGAGCCTGGTGTACACGGTCGCGGCGGAGCGCGCCGCCGCACGGGCCTCGGGCCCCGGCAGCTTCGCGGTCGAGCTCCTCGACGCGCTCGCGTCGGTGGGGCCGCGTGACATCGCTGACGCGGCACGGGTCGAGGAGCGTGCGCTGTGATCGCGGACCTCTCGCTGTACCTGGTCACGGACCCGGATCTCTGCGGGGAACGCGGTGTCGTCGAGACTGTCCGCCGCGCCGTCGACGGGGGTGTGCGGATCGTGCAGCTGCGGGACAAGACGGCGACGGATGCCGAGACCACGGCGCAGCTCGTCGAGCTCTCGCGCGTGATAGACGGTCGGGCACTTCTGGTCGTGAATGACCGCCTGGATGCCGCCATCGCCGCGCGGGAGCAGGGTGCGCGGGTCGACGGCATCCATCTCGGGCAGGGCGATGCATCGGTGCTGCGCGCGAGAGAAGCTCTGGGCGCCGAGGCGCTCATCGGCCTCACGGCGAACAGTCGGGAGCACTTCGAGGCTGTGCGCGCGCTGCCGCCCGACACGATCGACTACCTGGGCGTCGGCGTCATCCGCCCCACCGCCACCAAGCCCGACCATCCGCCGGCCCTCGGCGTCGAGGGCTTCCGTGCCCTCGTCGAGACGACCGTGCTCCCGTGCGTGGCGATAGGAGGGGTGGGCATCGACGACACCGAGCGGCTGCGGAGCGCGGGTGCGGCCGGCCTCGCCGTGGTCTCGGCGCTGTGCGCGGCTGCGGATCCGGCCGAGACCGCTGAGGCGTTCGTACGTCGTTGGCGCGCGGCGGGCACGCCACGGGTGCTCAGCATCGCCGGGAGCGACCCGTCCGGCGGAGCCGGGATCCAGGCGGACCTCAAGTCGATCGCCGCGAACGGCGGTTACGGCATGGCGGCGCTCACTGCGCTGACCGCTCAGAACACCACCGGTGTGCGGGGCGTTCATGTGCCGCCCGCTGCCTTCCTGCGCGAGCAGCTCGACGCGATCTCCGACGACATCGTCGTCGACGCGGTCAAGGTCGGGATGCTCGCGAACGCCGACGTCATCCGCACGGTCGCCGACTGGCTCGATGCCGTTCGGCCGCCGATCGTCGTCCTCGATCCGGTGATGGTCGCCACCAGTGGCGACAGGCTGCTCGACCGGGATGCCGAGGCGGCATTGCGCGAGCTCCTCCGGCGTGCACACGTCGTCACCCCCAATCTCGGCGAGCTCGCCGTGCTGGCCGGGCGGACGATCTCGGGATGGGACGACGCGCTCGCGGCCGCGGAGGATCTGTCGACGGCGATCGGGGCGGCCGTCCTGGTCAAGGGCGGGCACCTCGAGGGGGACGACGTGCCCGACGCGCTCGTGGACACCGGAGAGGGAGTGCGATGCGAGTTCCCGGGCCGTCGGATCCGCACCGCGAACACCCACGGCACGGGGTGCTCGCTCTCGTCCGCGCTGGCCACACGTCTGGCTCGCGGCGAGTCGGCCGTCGACGCCGTCGCCGCGACCCGGGCGTGGCTGCGCGAGGCGCTGCGCGAGAGCGAGGCGCTGAACGTCGGTCGTGGTCACGGACCGGTCAGCCACTTCGCGGGGCTGTGGGAGCGCGGCGGGCTCGAGACGAGACCGACGCCGGAGCAGATCCGCGCCGAGTGGTGGACGCGCACGGCCGATGTGAGGGCGAGGATCGACGAGCTCCCCTTCATCCGCGGCCTGGCCGACGGCACTCTCGCTCGGGAGCCGTTCGTGTTCTACCTCGCGCAGGACGCGCTGTACCTTCGCGAGTACGCCCGCGTGCTCGCCGAAGCCTCACGCCTCGCTCCCACTCCGCACGAGCAGGCGTTCTGGGCGCGTTCCGCCGAGGGGGCGATCATCGGAGAGCTCGAGCTGCACGCGTCGTGGCTGACCCCGGGTGAGGGCGTGGATGCGGCGGTGTTCTCGGTCGCTCCCGCTCCCGCGACCGTGGCGTACCTCGACCATCTGCGCTCCGTGGCGTTCGGCGGTGACTACGCCGAGCTCGTCGCCGCGATCCTGCCGTGCTTCTGGCTCTACACCGACCTCGGCCGGCGCCTGCACGCGGGGGAGTTCGGCGAGTCCGCGCAGGATCCCCGGCACCCGTACGCCTCCTGGCTCGCGACCTACGCGGACCCGGCGTTCGAGGATGCGACGGCTGAGGCGATAGCCCTCGTCTCGGCCGTAGCGGCGACCGCCGCGCCCGCCACCCGGGACCGGATGCTCCGCGCGTTCGAGGTGTCGAGCGCCCACGAGCTCGCCTTCTTCGCCGCACCGTCAGCCACTGTCGACTCTCCGTGACGGAGCGGATTTGCGCATGCCGCGACGAGCGCGCTATCGTCGCGGCATGTCCTCGGCCGCCGCCTTCGCTCCCGCCACGCGGTTCCTGAGCGCGCGCAGCGAGTCGAAGAGCGTTCCGAGCGTCATCGCCGTGCGCCGACGCCGCAGCGGCCGCCGACTCTAGGCGACCCTGCGCTTCTGCCTGCACGTGCACGGCGGTCGAGTGCCGGTGTCGCCGCCCCCGGTCCCCGACACCGCTCCCTCGAATTCCCCGAGGGGTCCGACCGTTAAGGTAGAAGCATGACGTACTCCGTCGCCGTCTCCGGCGCATCCGGCTACGCTGGCGGCGAGATCCTGCGCCTCCTCGCGTCCCATCCCGACATCGAGATCCGCACGGTCACCGCGCATTCGAATGCCGGACAGCCGTTGGTCGAGCATCAGCCGCACCTGCGCTCGCTCGCCCACCTCACCCTTCAGGACACGACCCCCGAGATCCTCGCGGGGCACGACATCGTCTTCCTCGCTCTGCCGCACGGGCAGTCCGGTCAGTACACCGACGCGCTCGGCGCCACGCCGCTCGTGATCGACGCCGGAGCCGACCACCGCCTGACCTCGCGCGCATCATGGGATGCGTTCTACGGCGGCGACTTCCACGAGCCGTGGGCGTACGGCGTCCCCGAACTGCTCGTCGGCGGCGCCAAGCAGCGCGAGACCCTGCGCACGGCGACGCGCATCGCAGCCCCCGGCTGCAACGCGTCGACCGTGAGCCTGAGCCTCGCACCCGGCGTCGCGGCGGGAGTGATCGACCCCGGCGACATCGTGTCGGTGCTCGCCGTCGGTCCGTCGGGGGCGGGGAAGAGCCTTAAGACCACCCTGCTCGGCAGCGAGATCCTCGGCACGGCCAATCCCTACGCGGTCGGCGGCACTCACCGGCACATCCCTGAGATCAGGCAGGCGCTCGCCGCCGCGTCCGGGGCGGCACCCGAGGGCATCCGCATCTCTTTCACACCCGTGATCGTCCCGATGGCGCGAGGGATCCTGGCGACCTCGACCGCGCCGATCGTCGACGGCGTCAGCGATGCCGAGATCCGGGCGGCGTGGGAGCAGGCGTACGGCGACGAGACCTTCGTGCAGCTGCTGCCCGAAGGGCACTTCCCGCGCACCGCCGACGTCCTCGGCGCGAACACCGCGCTCATCGGACTCGCGATCGATCGCGCGGCGAACCGCGTGACCGTGGTCACGGCGGTCGACAATCTCGTCAAGGGCACCGCAGGCGCTGCCATCCAATCCATGAACCTCGCGCTGGGACTGCCCGAGTCCCGCGCCCTCTCAGTGAACGGAGTCGCGCCGTGAGCGTCACCGCCCCCGCAGGATTCGAGGCGGCCGGAGTCGCCGCCGGTCTGAAGTCGACCGGCAAGCCCGATGTCGCCGTGGTCGTCAATCGAGGTCCCCGCAAGGTCGGCGCCGCCGTCTTCACGAGCAACCGCGCCAAGGCCAACCCGATCATCTGGTCGCAGCAGGCCGTCGCCGACCGGATCGTCGAGGCCGTCGTGCTGAACTCGGGCGGAGCGAACTGCTTCACGGGCAGCTTCGGCTTCCAGACGACGCATCAGACCGCCGAGAAGGCGGCGGAGCTCCTGGGCGTCAGCGCCGGCGACGTGCTCGTCTGCTCGACCGGTCTCATCGGCGTCGGCGACGAGGTCTTCCGCGGCAAGGTCCTCGCCGGCACCGAGCAGGCCATCGCCGAGCTCTCGTCCGAGGGCGGCGAGGTCGCGGCCGAGGCGATCATGACCACAGACAGTGTGGCGAAGACCGCCGTCGTGAGCCGTGACGGCTGGACCATCGGCGGGATGGCGAAGGGGGCGGGCATGCTGGCCCCTGGCCTCGCCACCATGCTGGTCGTCATCACCACGGATGCCGTGCTCGAACCGCTCGACGCAGATGCCGCGCTGCGTGCCGCGACCGGAACCACGTTCGACCGGCTCGACTCCGACGGGTGCATGTCGACCAACGACCAGGTCACGCTGCTCGCCAACGGCGCGTCGGGGATCGTCCCCGACGTCGAGGAGTTCTCGGCGGCCCTCGCCGAGCTGTGCCTGCAGCTCGCGGTCAAGCTGCAGGGCGACGCCGAGGGCGCGAGCCATGACATCACCATCGAGGTGCAGCACGCGATGTCCGAGGGGGAGGCCGTGGAGGTCGGTCGCTCGGTCGCGCGGAACAACCTCTTCAAAGCCGCCATCTTCGGCAACGACCCCAACTGGGGCCGGGTGCTCGCGGCCATCGGCACGACGAACGCACAGTTCGACCCGTACGACGTGGACGTGTGGATGAACGGCGTCCGGGTGTGCAGCGAGGGCGGTCCCGATCGCCCGCGCGAGGAGGTCGACCTGACCCCGCGTGCGACCCACCTGGTCATCGATCTGAAGATGGGCGAGGCCACGGCCACGATCCTCACGAACGACCTCACCCACGACTACGTCCACGAGAACAGCGCCTACGCCTCATGACCGACATCCAGGACGTCACCCCGGACGTCGCCGCCGTGAAGGCCGCGACGCTCATCGAGTCGCTGCCGTGGCTGAAGAGGTTCCGCGACCAGATCGTCGTCGTCAAGTACGGCGGCAATGCGATGGTCTCCGACGAGCTGCAGGAGGCGTTCGCACAGGACATCGCCTACCTCCGCTACGTGGGCGTGCTGCCGGTCGTCGTGCACGGCGGCGGTCCGCAGATCTCGAACATGCTGCAGCGACTCGAGATCCCCAGTGAGTTCAAGGGCGGCTACCGGGTCACCAACACCGAGGCGATCAGCGTCGTGCGCATGGTGCTCACCGGCCAGGTCAACCCGCAGCTCGTCTCCAAGATCAACTCGCACGGCCCCATCGCGACCGGTCTCAGCGGGGAGGACGCCGGACTCTTCGGCGGACGCCGTCGCGGTGTCGTCATCGACGGGGAGGAGATCGACCTCGGCCGCGTCGGCGACGTCGTGGAGGTCGACCCGACGCCCGTGCTCGATCATCTCGCCGCCGGTCGCGTGCCCGTGGTTTCCAGCATCGCGCCTGACCTCGATCACCCCGGCCAGTCGCTGAACGTGAACGCGGACGCCGCGGCCGCCGCGCTCGCGGTGGCGCTCAAGGCGCGCAAGCTCGTCATCCTCACGGATGTGCCCGGGCTCTACGCGGATTGGCCCAATCGGGACTCCCTCGTATCGCACATCACCTCGGACGCTCTCATCGAGATGCTCCCGAGCCTCGAATCCGGCATGATCCCGAAGATGAAGGCATGCCTGGATGCGATCGAGGGCGGCGTGGATGCCGCCGCCATCATCGACGGACGGGTGCCGCATTCGGTTCTCGTCGAACTCTTCACCAGCAAGGGAATCGGAACAGAAGTGGTCTTGGGAACGACAGGGACGAACGCATGAGCAACTGGCAGGACGACGCAGCGAGCGATCTGGTCCTCAACGCAGGACCACGCCTGGCGATGCTCACCCGAGGGGAGGGGTCGTACCTCTGGGACTCCGAGGGACGTCGTCATCTGGACTTCCTCGCGGGAATCGCGGTGACCTCCCTCGGTCACGCGCATCCGGTGTTCGTCGAGGCCGTCTCGAGGCAGGCCGCCACACTCGCCCATGTCTCCAACTACTTCGCCACGCCGTCGCAGCTGGCACTCGCCGCGCGACTGAAGCGCCTGGCCGGTGCGGGTCTCGACGGACGCGTGTTCTTCTCGAACTCGGGGGCTGAGGCCAACGAGGCCGCCTTCAAGCTCGCGCGACTGCACGGTGGTGCGGAGAAGCCGCGCATCCTCGCCCTGCAGAACGGGTTCCACGGTCGCACCATGGGCTCGCTCGCGCTGACCGCCAAGGAATCCATGCGGGCGCCGTTCGAGCCGATGCCCGGGGGAGTCGAGCACATCCCCGCGACCGTCGAGGCGCTCGAGGCGGCGATGGACGACCGCGTCGCCGCGGTGATCGTCGAGCCCATCCAGGGCGAGGCCGGGGTCGTCGAGCTTCCCGAGGGGTACCTCCAGGCGGCCCGCTCCCTGACGTTGGCGCACGGCGCGCTGCTCATCGTCGATGAGATCCAGACGGGGGCGGGGCGCACCGGAGCCTGGTTCGGCTTCAGCCATGAGGGCATCACCCCCGACGCCATCACCCTCGCGAAGGGGATCGGCGGCGGCTTCCCCATCGGAGCGCTCGTCACCTTCGGAGCGGCGAGCTCGCTGTTCACGCCCGGCTCCCACGGGTCCACCTTCGGCGGGAACCCGTTGGCGACCGCGGTGGCCGATGCGGTGCTCGCCGAGATCGAGAGCGCGGGACTCGTCGAGAACGCCGCGCGCCGCGGGGAGGAGCTCCGCGACATCATCACGGCGATCGATTCGCCCCTCATCACCGGCATCCGCGGTCGCGGCCTCCTGATCGGCGTGGCGCTCAGCCACCCCGTCGCGAACGAGGTCGTCGCCGCCGCCCAGGAGCGCGGTCTCATCGTGAACGCCGCGAACCCCGAGACGGTGCGCATCGCGCCCGCCCTCACGATCGGAGACGCCGAACTCACCGAGTTCCGCGAACTCTTCGCCGCATCGCTCGCCGATGTCCAGGCATCCCTCACCGACTCCGGAAAGGCCCCCGCATGACCCGCCACCTGCTGCGTGACGACGATCTGACCCCCGCAGAGCAGGCGGAGATCCTCGATCTCGCCCTCGAGCTGAAGAAGGATCGCTGGGCGAACAAGGCCCTCGCGGGTCCCCAGACGGTCGCGGTGATCTTCGACAAGTCGTCGACCCGCACCAGGGTCTCGTTCGCGGTCGGCATCGCCGACCTCGGAGGCTCGCCCCTGATCATCTCGACCGCGAGCAGCCAGCTGGGCGGCAAGGAGACCCCGTCCGACACCGCGCGGGTGCTCGAGCGTCAGGTCGCGGCCATCGTGTGGCGCACGTACGCGCAGGCGGGCCTCGAGGAGATGGCCGCCGGAACCAGCGTCCCCGTCGTCAACGCCCTCTCCGACGACTTCCACCCGTGCCAGCTGCTCGCCGACCTGCTCACGATCCGTGAGCACAAGGGCGACCTGAAGGGGCTCACCCTGACCTTCTTCGGCGACGGGCGGAGCAACATGGCCCATTCGTACGCGCTCGCCGGGGTCACGGCGGGGATGCACGTGCGCATCGCCTCGCCGGCGGACTACGCGCCCCGAGCCGACATCGTCGAGGCGGCGGATCGTCGTGCGGCCGAGACCGGCGGTTCGATCACCCTCCTCACCGACGCCGTGGAGGCGGCGGCCGGCGCCGACGTCATCGTCACCGACACCTGGGTGTCGATGGGCAAGGAGGAGGAGAAGCTCGCCAGGATCCGCGACCTCGGGGGATACAAGGTGACGCCGGAGACGATGGAACTCGCCGATTCCGACGCGATCTTCATCCACTGCCTCCCCGCCGACCGGGGGTACGAGGTCGACTCCGACGTGATCGACGGCCCGCAGAGCGTCGTGTGGGATGAGGCGGAGAACCGTCTGCATGCGCAGAAGGCGCTGCTGGTGTGGCTGCTCGAGCGGAAGGGCGCCTGATGGTCGACGCGAAGAACGAAGCCACCAACGAGGGCGCCCTCTGGGGCGCGCGGTTCGCGACCGGACCGTCGCCCGAGCTGGTGGAGCTCAGCCGATCGACCCACTTCGACTGGATCCTCGCGCCGTACGACATCGCGGGGTCGCACGCCCACGCCACGGCGCTCGCCGCGGCCGGGTACCTCGAGCCCGATGAGGCGACGAGGATGCACGAGGGACTGGATGCCGTCGCGCGCAAGGTCGCCGACGGGACTCTCCGGCCCGCGCCCTCGGACGAGGATGTGCACGGAGCACTCGAGCAGGCGCTGATCGCCGAGCTCGGCCCCGAGCTGGGCGGACGCCTGCGCGCCGGACGCAGCCGCAACGACCAGATCGCCACGCTCGTGCGGATGTACCTGATCGACCACGCCAAGGTGATCGCACGCGACCTGCTGCGTGTCATCGACGCGCTCGTCGCACAGGCCGAGGCGCATCCCGATGCGATCCTGCCCGGACGCACCCACCTGCAGCACGCGCAGCCCGTGCTGCTCGCCCATCACCTGCAGGCGCACGGCTGGCCGCTCGTCCGCGAGCTCGAGCGTCTCGTCGACTGGCGGCGTCGGGCCGGCGTCTCGCCCTACGGCGGGGGAGCGCTCGCGGGATCGACCCTCGGACTCGACCCCGCGCTCGTGGCCACGGAACTCGGCCTCGATCGTCCGGCCGAGAACTCGCTCGACGGCACCGCGGCACGCGATGTGGTCGCCGAGTTCGCCTTCATCACGGCGATGACCGGTGTCGACATCTCTCGGCTGAGCGAGGAGATCATCCTCTGGAACACGCGCGAGTTCGGGTTCGTCACGCTGCACGACGGGTACTCGACCGGGTCGAGCATCATGCCGCAGAAGAAGAACCCCGACATCGCCGAGCTCGCGCGCGGCAAGTCCGGGCGCCTGATCGGCAACCTGTCCGGCCTGATGGCGACCCTGAAAGGACTCCCGCTCGCCTACAACCGCGATCTGCAGGAGGACAAGGAGCCGGTCTTCGACTCCGTGCAGACGCTCGAGGTCGTGCTGCCCGCGTTCGCCGGCATGATCGCGACCCTCCGCTTCGATACCGAGCGGATGGCGGCTCTCGCTCCTGAGGGCTTCTCGCTCGCGACCGATGTCGCCGAGTGGCTCGTGAAGCGCCGGGTGCCGTTCCGCGACGCCCACGAGATCTCCGGAGCCCTGGTCCGTGCCTGCGAGGAGCAGGGCATCGGGCTGGAGGACGCCTCCGACGAACTGCTTCTCTCCGTCTCGCCGCACCTGGTGCCCGAGGTGCGCGAGGTGCTCACGATCGAGGGTTCGGTGGCGTCGCGCACCGGTGTCGGCGGCACCGCTCCCGCGCGTGTGGCCGAGCAGCGGGCCGAGCTCGTGGCCCGCGCCCAGGCGGCCGCTCACGCACTCGGACTCTGACGCTCCCGACCGCCGGCCGTCGAGCGATCGACGGCCGGCGGGACGATCAGTGCAGCTCGGCGTCGGCGGACGACATCGTCCAGCGGGTGAAGCGCACGACGAGACCCGCACGGGTGGGGCCCGCGAGGAACGGTCCGGCCGTGGCGGCGGACTCGCCGTCGAACGGCGCCACGCGCACCAGGCGCCAGTCGCCGTCATCCGCACGCGCGCGCACGATCACGGCATCCTGCCAGCGGCTCACCCGCACCGTGATCTCGCTGTCGTGCCAGTCGTCGACGTAGCCGACGGACCAGTCCGATCGCCCGTCGGTGACCACGGCGCCCAGGCCGAGGTGGTCGTCGGCGAACTCCACGCCCGCCTTGATCCAGTGCTCGTCGTCGCGGCGGACGAAGACGCCCGCCTGGTCGAACTGGCCTTCCCAGGGAGCGCGGAACGAGACGTCCATCGCCTCGCCCACCGCCAGCGGGGCGAGCAGCGCATGCTCGGTGTCGTGCACGAAGCCGTAGGCCGTGTGGCGCCAGGCATCGCTGCCTTCGACCGCGGTCACGAGCAGATGGTCGCCGTCGACCGTGACGTCGGCGGGTTCGTGTGTCCAGGAGGCGTCGCCCCAGGGGATGATGTGCGATTCAGGCATGTTCCGAGGCTATAACCAAATAGAGCATAAAGCAAAGTTATTCGTGATATGGTTATGCCATGGTCATCGCCGTGCTCGCCGACATCGTGGGGTCTCGCAGGCTCGACGACCGCACGGCCGCGCAGCGGATCCTCGACGACACCATCGCCAGGGTCGAGAAGGACCTTCCGCTCGCGCAGCATCCGCTGGTCCCCACCGTCGGCGACGAGCAGCAGGGGATCTACCGCGACCTGGAGAGCGCGATGGTGTCGCTGCTGATGATCCAGCTCGCGCTGCCGGACGGACTCGCGTTCCGCTTCGGGATCGGGGTCGGTGAGGTGCGCGCGGTCGATTCCGTGCACGGTGAGCTCGCCGACGGACCGGGGTGGTATGCCGCGCGTGCCGCGATCGAGATCGTGCATGCGAGAGAAGGTCGCGCCGTGCCGCGCACGCGCACCTGGATTGTCGGAGCCCCCGGGCAGGATGAGGTCATGCAGAGCACGATCGCGGCATCGAACGCCTACCTCCTCGTCCGTGACGAGCTGGTCGGGGTGATGAACGAGCGGGAGCGACGGCTGACCTACGGACGTCTGCTGGGCCGTTCGCAGCACGACCTCGCCGCCGAGGAGGGCATCTCGCAGCCCAGCGTCTCCAAGTCGCTGCGCAATGCCGGAAGCGCTGCACTCCTCGAGGGGCTGGTCGCGCTGCGGGGAGCGAGCGCGTGATCCTCGCCGGATTCGTCCTGCTCGCCGTGGGTGCCGCCGATCTCGTGCGGCAGTTCGCCCCCCGCCGGTGGATCGGCTACCTCGCGGCCGGCATCATCCTGCTGCTGCTCGGCAGCGTGAGCGACGCGCTGCTGCCGATGATCGCAGGGCTCGTGATCGGCGCCCTGTGGGTCTGGAGCATGCCGTCCGAGCGGCCCGCCCCTCTCGGTTTCTGGCCCGCCGTACTGCTCGCGCTCGTCGCGGTCGGGTCCGTGGTGTGGTTCCCGGCGCGCGTCGACGCCGGGATGATCGGAGCCGTCTGGAGCCTGCGTTCGCCGTTCGGCGACATCCCCTTCGACCTCGCGATCCTCGCCCTCGGAGCGGGCGTGTTCCTTCTCGAATCCTCGAACCTCGTCGTGCGCGCCGCGCTCGACGGTGAGCACACGTGGCGCCCCATCGACCGCGGTGCGGGCACCGAGCCGACCGCCGCGGGCGGCGAGGCCGCGGACGATGCTCTATCCGACACGGCCACGCCCCTGGCCGTCCCCGTCCTGGGTGCCGTGGCAGAGGCGACGCCGACCCGCGACCCGCGCGCGGGGTTCCAGGGCGGGCGACTGATCGGCCCGCTCGAGCGCATCCTGGTGATGATCCTCACTCTGGCGGCCGCCTATCCGATCCTCGCCGCGATGCTCGCGGCCAAGGGCATCGTCCGATTCCCCGAGATATCCCGCGACGGCGAGACCGGAGCGCGGGCGGAGTACTTCCTCGTCGGCAGCCTCGTGAGCTGGGTCATCGGGCTGAGCGCCGCCTTCCTGGTGTGGTGGGCTGCGCACAGCTGACGCAGCGCGATCCGTCCGTGGGGCGGCGAAGTGACGGCATCCGCCGCTGATAGCCTGGTGCGCGTGTCGAATACCGATCTGACGACCGCCCCACCGGCGATCGACCCCACGTTCGAGAACGTGTGGGACGAACTGCTGTGGCGCGGGCTCGTCCATGTGTCCACTGACCAGGAGGCGCTGCGCGCCCTTCTCGCCGGGGACCCGATCACGTATTACTGCGGCTTCGATCCCACCGCCCCCAGCCTCCACCTCGGCAACCTGGTGCAGCTGCTGACGCTGCGGCGCATCCAGCTCGCCGGGCACCGGCCGCTCGGACTCGTCGGCGGTTCGACCGGTCTGATCGGCGACCCTCGGCCCACGGCGGAGCGCACGCTCAACACGCGCGAGACCGTCGAGGAGTGGGTGGGGCGACTGCGCGCGCAGGTCGAGCGCTACCTCAGCTTCGAGGGCGACAACGCCGCCCGTATCGTCAACAACCTCGACTGGACGGCGCCGCTGTCGGCCATCGACTTCCTGCGTGAGATCGGCAAGCACTACCGTGTGGGCACGATGCTCAAGAAGGATGCGGTCGCGGCGCGACTGAGCTCGGACGAGGGCATCAGCTACACCGAGTTCAGCTACCAGATCCTGCAGGGGATGGACTTCCTCGAGCTGTACCGCCAGTACGACTGCGTCCTGCAGACGGGTGGATCCGATCAGTGGGGCAACCTGACCAGCGGCACCGACCTCATCCGTCGGTCCGAGGGCGTGGCCGCACATGCGATCGGCACGCCGCTGATCACCAACAGCGACGGCACGAAGTTCGGCAAGAGCGAGGGCAATGCCATCTGGCTCGACCCGGAGATGTGCAGTCCGTACCGGATGTACCAGTTCTGGCTCAGTACGGCGGATGCCGATGTGATCGAGCGCCTCAAGGTGTTCACGTTCCTCAGCCGCGCGGAGATCGAGGAGTACGAGGCCCTCGTCGAATCGGAGCCGTTCCGGAGGGCGGCGCAGAAGCGTCTGGCGCTCGAGGTCGTCGCCATCGTGCACGGCATCGAGGCGACGGCGGCGGTGATCGCGGCATCCGAGGCGCTGTTCGGCCAGGGCGACCTGACCGCGCTCGATGCCTCGACGCTGCGCACCGCGCTCGAGGAGCTTCCGAACGCCACGGCCGCCGCCGGCTCTTCCGTCGTCGACGCGCTCGTCGCGACGGGGCTGGTCTCGAGCACGTCCGAGGCGCGACGCGCGATCGCTCAGGGAGGAGTCTCCCTCGACGGCGAACGTGTGCAGGATGACACGGCCACGGTGCGAGGAACCCTCCCGGGCGGGGTGTCGGTGCTCCGTCGGGGCAAGAAGACCCTCGCCGGTGTCTTCCTCGCCTGAGGACCGACCGATCGTCTGACGGCGACCGACCGAGCATCTTCGGTCGGTCGCCGTCGTGCATCATTCCGCCGACTCGACAGGAGACACAGTCGATGCCGTTCACCCCGAGCCACGCGGTGGTCGCCCTGCCGTTCGTCCGCACACCGCTCGTGCCCGCGGCGATCGCGATCGGTGCGATGACGCCGGATCTGCCGCTGTTCCTGCGGGGAGTGGGCCTGCGATACTCGTTCACCCACACCTTCGAGAACGTGCTGTGGACCGCGCTGGTCGCCTTCGTCCTGTTCCTCCTGTGGCGGGTCGTGCTTCGTCCGGCCGTCGGCGAGCTCTCGCCCCTGGCTCTGGCGCGACGGCTGCCGGCGGAGTGGCAGCAGGTCGGTGTCTCGGCCGCGGGATCGGCGGTCGGGATCGGAGCGTCGCGTCGCGCGTACCCGGTGCTGCTCGCGGTGTCGCTGATCCTGGGAGTCCTGAGCCACATCGTCTGGGATCTGTTCACGCACGAAGGACGGTGGGGTGTCGAGACCTTTCCCGCGCTGGGAATGATGTGGGGGCCGCTGACGGGGTTCAAGTGGCTGCAGCACGGGTCCAGCGTGACGGGTCTCGTGATCCTCGGCGTCTGGGCGTGGCGACGACTGCGCGACACCGAGCCCCGCGTCATCTCCGAGCGAGCAGTGCCCGCGGGCATGCGCATCGCGTGGTGGTCGTCGTTGCCGGTGATCCTTCTCGCCGCGGTCGTCATCGGCTACTTCGCCTACGGGCCGTTGACCTCGGAGTTCACCGCCCAGCATCTCGCCTATCGGATGCTGCCACCGGCCTGTGCACTGTGGGGTGCGCTGACTCTGGTGCTGTGCCTGACGATCCCGCTGTTGCGACGCCGTCACCAGACGGGCTGATCGGAACCCCAGAGATGCGGGGCGGCGAACTCCACGCCGGGAAGAGCGGGTCGTGCCGTCGAGACCCGATGTCCGCCGACCTCGAATGTGGCGGTGTGTGCAGAGAGATCGATCTCCCGCTCCACCTCGGGGTGTCGGTTCCGCGGCATCCCGAGCAGCTCGGCCGCGATGCGCCGCAGGGATGTGCGCACGACCCACGAGTCGCCGTCCCTCCGCTGCCGTTCGAGCAGATTGATCACCGCCGCGGCGAGCAGGTAGCCGGCGCTGTGATCCAGAGCCTGGGCCGGTAGCGCGCCAGGACGCTCGCCATCGGCTGACTCGACCATCGAGATGCCGGACTCGGCCTGCACCAGACTGTCGAATCCCGCCCGATGCGGCTCATCGTCGCCCCAGGCGCTGAGCTGGGCGATGACGAGACCCGGATGACGAGCCGCCAGGTCTGACGGCGTGAGACCGAGCCGGTCGAGTGCGGCGGGTCGGTATCCCAGGACCACGACGTCTGCCGCGGCGAGCAGCTCCTCGAATCGTCCGCTGCGTGCATCGAGCACCACGGACCGCTTGCCGTGACCGGTGTCCAGGTGCTGCCACTCGGGTTCGGCGAGTCGGGGTGGGTCTATGCGCAGCACGTCCGCGCCCAGGAGTGCGAGGGTCCGTGTGCACACCGGCCCGGCGATCACACGGGTGAGATCCAGCACGCGGACGCCGGCGAGCGGCACCGAAGGGATGCTGCCGCGCGCGTCGTGGCGGCGGCTGTCGGGGCGTGAGCGGGGAGCGGGGGAGGGCGCGCGGTCGACGGCGAGCAGGGGAGTGGTGCGCCGTCGCTCGTCATCGCGCGGATCCTCCTGTCGTACGGGAACGGCGAGACCCCGCGCGGCGGTGATCCTGTCGACGGCTTCGCGGGAGGTGAGTGCGAGGAGGGCGGTGCGCACGCCGCGCGCATCGGCGTCCGCCCCGAGACCGAGTCCGTCGCGCAGTCGACGAGCGTGATGCGGGTAGTTGCCGTGGGTGCGGACCCAGCCGTCCGCGGTGCGCCAGAAGCCGGAATACACGGACCACACGTCGGGCGGCGTGCCATCGACCGTGAGCACGCGATCGCTCCGGTACGCGACGGCGACCCGATCGGGATCCGGCAGGCCGTCGAGACCCGCGATCAGACTGCAGGCGCGCACGCTGGCCCAGGCGAGATCTCCTACGGCGAGACGCGAAGGGAGAGGGACGGCCACCGCGGGGAAGTCGCCGTGATCACCCACATCCGCGACGATGCCGAGGTCCGCTCGTACACGACGAAGGATCGAGGCTGCGGGGGAGAGCGAGGACGGTCGGATCACGGTGAGATCGTACCCGTGGGGGTGCGTTGCGGGAATAAGAGCCGCTGGCCTGGGCAAAGCACGCGCGGGAGGGTGGACGACACGCCCGGCGGGCAGCCATGATTTGCCGGAACCCCGGAATCCACGTAACTTATTACTTGTTCGCCCCACAGGGAAGCGGAGAGGCCGAGAGCTTCACCCCCCTCAAGCGGAGAACCACCTCCCACATCCTCTCACTTGTGAGAACAGACGCATGCGTCTAGGATGGGAGATCCACCCCTTCTGTGGCTGTCGACAGCTGCGCAGCGGATCTGAGATCCGCACGGCGCGCTGATTTGACAAGCGGGATCGGGTGGCTAAGATAGAGAAGTTGCCCTTCGGGCCTGGTTGTGATGACTGGGTCGTGGGAGCATCCGATCCTTGAGAACTCAACAGCGTGCACTTGTCAAATGCCAA